>DQVZ01000066.1 GCA_015661465.1 Aquifex aeolicus | reverse complement strand
TAGTTCTTTTGAATCTTATATTTCTAAACATATCTGTTTACTATGCGTTTAAAAATCTGAACAAACAAGTGTGTGTTGTAGATATTCAAAGAATAGTTAATTATTTTTCTACGATGAAGCCAAGCAAGGAAGAGGCAAATGTGATAGTAAAACTTTCAAATCAGTTTATTGAACAAAGTGGTTGTGATTATGTATTTTTAAAAGGTGCTTTACTTCATGGAAGGGCAAGAAACATCACAGATGAGGTAATAAGCTATGTATCGAAAGCATTCACATCAAAGTGAATTAGTAGCTTTTTCCATCGTTCTGGTAGTGTTAGGAATATTTTTGCTTATAGATTTTCTACTTTCCTTTGCAAGTCAGAAATACGTTATTGAAATCATAAAGCAAGCGGATTTTTTTAAAAATTTGTTTCCCGAAGGCCAGCCGCTATTTAACCAGGCAAAGAAATATGCTTACATGGCATATGAAATAAAGAAGGAATTTTCGAAACACTATCAAAGTAATGTTCAGATTCTACTTGCCTTCCTGAAAGGTGAGTTTCAGCTTCCTAAAGAACATTTAATTTTTGCGTGGTTTTCAAAGTATATGATAGGTGTGGGCATAATAAAGGGAGCATTTTTAAAAGGAAGCAAGTTTTCACTCTTAGCATATGTAAGTTTTCTTAGCGTAGTGCTTATTTATCTTTTGAGAAAACCATTAAGGAAACTTTATCTTGAAATCAAAGCAAGAATTTACGACCCCTTTGGTGATGAAGATATAAGAAAAGTTTTAAAGATTTTAATAGCAAATCCTGTACCTGCCTCTATTTCACATCATTTGGCTTCTAGGGGTGGGCTTTTTAAACATTCACTTAGCGTTGCAATAGAAACTGCAGACAGCCTTCCTGAACCTTATAAAAAAGAAGGATTTTTAGCTGGTCTTCTTCACGATATAGGTAAAATCAAGATTTATAAAACCGTCTGCAATGAAAAATGTAGTTTTTGGAAATTAAACATTTCTCAGGAAAAAGCAAATGAGTTAATGTTTAATGAACTTGAAAAAAGATTTAACGTAAAAATTCCTGAAAATCAGAATGTATGGGATATAGTAAAGGAAACCGACAGGAAGGTTACTGGAAAAGAGCTAAAAGAAGCGAATTTCAAAGTAGATAAAGAAATTCTCATAGAAGCTCTTAGCAGATTGAATATAAACGGAATAGAAAGTTCAAAATATGACGGCTGGTATAAGAAAGAACTACCATTTGTTATAGTTTTAGCACATGCACTAAACACTGAGGTTTCAAAGATTTTCCTTGAAAAAGACCCTCTACTTCCTTTATCTACCCAGCCCGATATGAGAGGTGTTCACGTAATAGCTTATGCCAGCCCGTATGATGAATTTTTAGTCAAAGAGATAGAAGGAAAAAAGGCGGACGATTTGGGGCTTTTTGACGCTAAAGTAGGTGTAGAAACTTTTAAAGCTGTATATTTGATAAAGAAAGAAATAATCCCGAAGGAATTACTACTCAGATGGGGAGATACAAACTTTTTTATAGAGATAAAGCAAAGAAAGAACTAACTGCTTTTGGCTAGGTATTCTTTTAGTT
>DQVZ01000264.1 GCA_015661465.1 Aquifex aeolicus | reverse complement strand
TGTGATGATTTAGAACTTAGAACTTCCGCCTAAGATACCATTTCTTTAGTCCTTAAATATCTTCTCAGATATCTACCAGTGTAGGATTTAGGATTTTGAGCGACTTCTTCCGGAGTTCCTACCGCGATTACTTCTCCTCCTTTATCTCCCCCCTCAGGACCCAGGTCTATAATCCAGTCTGCGGATTTTATTACATCAAGATTATGTTCTATTACAACTACTGTGTTTCCCCTATCCACAAGCCTTTGTAAAACTTTTATCAATTTGTTTATGTCATCCATGTGCAGGCCTGTCGTTGGCTCGTCGAGAAGATAAAGAGTCCGACCGGTATCTTTTTTAGAGAGCTCTCTGGCGAGTTTTATTCTCTGAGCTTCTCCTCCCGAAAGGGTAGGTGCAGGTTGCCCAAGCTTTATGTATCCAAGCCCCACATCCTTTAAAATTTGAAGCTTCCTCCTTATTGGGGGATGGTTCTCGAAAAACTCGTAAGCTTCATCCACAGTCATATCAAGTATATCCGCTATATTCTTACCTTTATAGGTAATTTCCAGGGTTTCCCTGTTGTACCTTTTGCCTTTACATACTTCACAAGTTACATACACGGGAGGTAAAAAGTGCATTTCAACCTTTATAACACCTTCTCCTTGACAAGCTTCACATCTCCCGCCCTTTACGTTGAAGGAAAATCTGCCAGGTTTGTATCCTCTTGCTCTTGCCTCCGTAGTTTTAGCAAATAGATTTCTTATAAGGTCAAATATCTTGGTATAAGTTGCAGGATTACTTCTCGGAGTTCTACCTATGGGAGATTGGTCTATATTTATCACCTTATCTATATTTTCGAGTCCCTCTATCTTTTCCACTTTTCCCACCTGTTCATTGGTCCCGTAAAAGTAATTTTTTGTGTATTTGTAGAGAATGTCGTATATAAGGGTTGATTTCCCGCTACCCGATACTCCGGTAACACAAACGAAAAGCCCTAGGGGAATCTCTACTTCTATGTTTTTTAAGTTATGTTCTTTAGCTCCTATAATCTTTATAAATTTCCCGGAAGGCTTTCTTCTTTCCTTAGGTAAAGGTATTTCCTTTCTGCCACTTAAATATGCTCCTGTTAAAGATTGAGGATTGGATTTAATATCCTCAACAGTTCCCTGAGCAACTAGGTATCCACCGTGTTTACCTGCACCGGGACCAAGTTCTATTATGTGGTCTGCAGATTCGATTGTTTCTGGGTCATGTTCCACGACTATCACGGTATTTCCTAAATCTCTTAATTCCTTTAGAGTATTTATCAATTTAGTAGTATCCCTCGGATGTAAACCTATCGATGGCTCATCCAGAACGTAAAGAACTCCCGAAAGTTTTGAACCGAGCTGTGTGGCTAATCTTATTCTTTGCATCTCGCCCCCTGAGAGTGTGGTTGCACTCCTGGAAAGGGAAAGGTAATCCAGACCAACGTTAACCAGAAAACCTAGCCTTTCTATTATCTCTTTAAGTAATCTTTCCGCAATAATTTTGTCTTTACCTGTAAGCTTTTCTTGGAGCTCAACGAAAAACTTTTTAGCCTGATTTACAGGCATCTGAACTATATCCCAAATACTTTTACCGTCTATAAGGACTGCAAGTGCTTCTTTGCGAAGCCGGGCTCCTTCACAAAGGGGGCAAGGCTTTTCCACTATATAGTCTTCTATTTCTTCCCTTACCCTTTCACTATCTTCCTCGAGAAACCTCCTTTCAAGGTGTCTGATAACTCCTTCAAAATTAAAGCTTTCACTTCCAAAAAGAAGTGTAGCTCTTATGTTTTCAGGTAAGTTTTTCCAGATTGTTTTCGGGTCGTACCCGAGTTTCCTTAAAATATTGGCTATAGGAAATCTGAGATAATTAAACATTCCGCTTTCCGTTATCCTTATAGCTTTTATCGCAGGCTTTTCAGGGTCAATTAAGAGGGCGTGGTCTATTTCCCATTTCACTCCTAATCCTTTACAAGCTGGACATGCTCCATAGGG
>DQVZ01000246.1 GCA_015661465.1 Aquifex aeolicus | reverse complement strand
TTACTGCCTGTGGAAAAAATTAAGATTCCGACTATACAGAGGGACATATCGGAGACTCTTGTCAAAAGACTTATGACCAGTATAGAGAAGGTAGGCTTTGTAGAGCCGATTTTGGTTATTGAAGGAGAGGAAGGTTTCTACGAAGTAATAAATGGTCAGCATAGATTGAAAGCAGCTGAACTTTTGGGACTTAGGGAAATTCCCGCAATCATTTTACCACCTGAGATTAAAGATTACATAATATCCCTGAATGTGGAAAAAGCTCCGAATCTCAAGGATAAAGCCCATCAGGCTTACGAGATATTTATGAAATACTTAAAGGAACATCCGCAAATGGAAGAAATAGAGTTGGAGATGAAGGTAGAAGAACCTTACTTCCTTACCGTAGGATTCATTACCGATAGATTCGGAGAAAAGAGATTTCCTGCATACGCTTTTGAAAAAGTTCTAAGGAAAGTAGACGAATTTTTAATTCTCCCTTTAGAGGAAGCTGAGAAGGAAAGAGAAAAAAGAGCAACCACAGTAAGAGACGTAAGAGAAGTTATGGAAGAAAAATATCAGGAATTAGGGCTAAGCAACGCTCTTCATAAGGAGGCAATAATCTCAAAGGCTTTCCAGATGGTATACGGAAAAAGAGTTAGGAAAGTGGAAGATGATTTTTATACCGCATTTGAAAAGATAAAAGACGCTATACCTAGAGTTTCCTTCACTGAGGAAGAGTTAGAAGAGTTTTAAAGTTGTGGTAAAATGTGAAAATAAAATGGACAACCTATTTATAGAGATAGGTTGTGAGGAGCTTCCCGCATCAGTTATAAATCCTGCCCTTGAATTTTTAAAGGATAAGATTAATGGAATTTTAAAAGCTAAGGAAGTAGAGCTTTTCGGAACACCTCGCAGGCTTGCCCTTTACTTTAAAGACTTTAAAAATGTAAGTGAAGAAAATGAAGAGGTAATCTGGGGCCCTCCTAAAAATATTGCTTACGATGAGCAGGGAAAACCAACAAAAGCACTAGAAGGCTTCTTGAGAAAAAACAACGCTACACCTCAAGAGGTAAGAATATTAAAAAAAGATAAAGGTGAATATGTAGCTATAGTAAAAAAAGTAGTTGAAAAAACACCTATCGAGAAACTTGAAGAAACTTTCGAAGAGATATTACTGTCAATTCCCTTCCCAAAAAGAATGAGATGGACTCCTTCTAAGAGGATAACTTTTTCAAGACCCGTAAGGTGGATAGTTGCCCTTCATAACAATAATCCTATTAATCTTAAATTCGGTAATTTAAAATCTTCTACAAAAACAAAGGGGCATAGATTTCTATCTCCAAAAGAAATAGAAATTAAGGATGCTGAAAATTACGAAACTCTTCTCAAACAGCACTTTGTAATCCCCAGATTCAAGGAAAGAAAGAAGATTATTGAAGAAGAAATAAATAAAATTTCCAAAGAAATAGGAGGTATTCCTTCCTATCCAGAGGGTTTAGTAGAAGAAGTTGCAAACTTAGTAGAATACCCCTTCGCGGTTTTGGGAACCTTCAGCGAAAAATACCTCGAGCTTCCTCAACTCGTTATAGTTACTGTAGCTGCCCATCATCAAAGATTTTTCTGTATAGAAAAAGATGGTAAGCTTTTGAATTACTTCATAGGTATAAGTAATAATAAACCCAACGAAAAGATAAGGGAAGGGTACGAAAAGGTATTAAAGGCAAGATTAGAAGATGCACTTTTCTTTTACAGGGAAGATCTCAAGAAAGACTTAAAGGAGCTAATACCGTCTTTGAAAGAGGTGGTTTTCCACCCCAAGATAGGCTCTATGTATGAAAAAGAGGAAAGGATGGAAAAAATAGCTAAAAAGTTATGTTCCTTCTTTAATTGCTCTTGGGAAAAAGTAAAGACAGCGGTATACCTTTCTAAAGTCGATATTCTTACGGAAATGGTAAAAGAACTAGATGAACTTCAGGGGTATATGGGATATATATATGCTTCAAAACAAGGTTACGATGAAGAAGTGGCAAAAGCCTT
>DQVZ01000153.1 GCA_015661465.1 Aquifex aeolicus | reverse complement strand
TGTTTCATCTCTCCTGCGGGATAACCCTCTGCATGTATATAGGAAATTTCCTTGAGTTTTAAAGCACCTTCAAGAGCTATAGGATAGTTGAGATATCTACCAAGGTAGAGGAAATTTTTTCTTTTTAAATATTTATCGGAAACCTTTTCAACTTCTTCGGAAGAGTTAAGCGTAATCTCTATAAGCGACGGGACTTTCTCGAGTAGTTTTATTAAATTATCCCTATCTTCATTTTCTCTTGCGGCAAGAGCGTAAAGAACCGTAAGCTGAGCTGTGAAAGTCTTTGTAGCAGCGACACCTATTTCCGGCCCCGCATGGGTATATAAGGTAAAATCCGACTCTCTGTCTATAGCACTCCCAACAACGTTAACCAACCCGACTGTAAAAGCTCCTTTCTCCTTTGCAAACTGAAGGGCAAACTTTGTATCTATTGTCTCCCCTGATTGAGATATACCTATTACCAAGTCTTCATCCGATATAGGAATATCCGCATATTTGAATTCAGATGCGTACACAACTTCCGTAGGTATCCCTGAAAAACCCTCAATCCAGTACTTACCTACCAAACCTGCATGGTAGGAAGTTCCACATGCTATTATTACCACCCTTCTGAAATCTTTCAATTTAAACGGAATTGTATCTTCTGTAGATAGAAAACCTTTAATAGTATCGTTAACAGCCTTAGGTTGTTCGTATATTTCTTTTAACATAAAGTGTTTAAATCCTCCCTTTTCCGCAGACACCAAATCCCAAGGAGTAATCATTACGTCCTTGGAAATAGGTTCTCCATTAAAGTTGTATACATTGACACTTTCGGGAGTAAGGTCAGCTATTTCTCCATCGTCCAGCACAATGATTCTTTTTGTATAGGGCAATATTGCAGGAATATCGGAAGCTAAGAAATTTTCTCCTTCACCTATACCTACAATCAATGGGCTTCCGTTTTTGACTCCTATAACTCTATTTGGTTCATGAACAGTTATTACGGCAAAGGCAAAAGCACCCTTCAATTTTTTTGCAGTATTGAGTACCGCTTCCAGTAAATCACCTCTATAGTTTCTAGCTATCAAGTGGGCTATTACTTCTGTATCTGTATCAGACCTGAACTTTACACCTTCCTTTAGTAGTTCCTCCTTCAATTCAAGGTAGTTTTCTATAATCCCGTTGTGAACAATTGCAAAATTTCCCTTTTCGTCTATATGAGGATGGGCATTCTCATCAGTGGGTTTTCCGTGAGTAGCCCAGCGGGTATGTCCTATTCCCACTTTTGCCTTATAATCTCTACCCCATAGACTTTTTACAAGTTCTCTTATTTTTCCCTTTTTCTTCTCGACTATCAATTTTTTATCTTCTATCAGTGCTACCCCTGCGGAGTCGTAACCTCTATACTCTAATCTCTCAAGTGCCCCAAGCAGGATTGGAAGTGCTGTATCCTTGCCTACATATCCTACTATTCCACACATTTCTTTAAATTATAGGAAGAATTTCTTAAGACCTTCTAAAATCTTTTCCTCTTCGGTTCTGTAATCACCCTTCTCGATGGACTTTTTTATTTCATCAACCTTTTTTTCAG
>DQVZ01000093.1 GCA_015661465.1 Aquifex aeolicus | reverse complement strand
GAATCTTTTACTTACTATGAAACTATAGGCGGAGGTATGGGGGCAAGTGCAAAGGGTGATGGGGAAAGTGCTATACATTCCCATATGACTAATACTCTTAATACGCCAATAGAAGCTTTAGAACATCATTATCCGATGCTCATAACTGAATATTCAGTAAGGAAAAACTCAGGAGGGAAGGGAATGTTCAAAGGTGGGGATGGGATAGTAAGGGAATATGAGTTTTTAACAGATGTTGAAGTAACTGTTCTTTCGGAAAGAAGGAGATTATCTCCTTATGGACTTTTCGGGGGAAATCCTGGACAACCTGGAAGGAACATAGTTATTACTTCTGAAGGAGTAAAGGAAATGCCATCGAAGTTTGCTATCAGTTTGAAAAAAGGGGATAGACTTAGGATAGAAACTCCTGGTGGAGGAGGATATTTGGAAAGGGAAAGATGAAGTTAGTAACAATAGATGTAGGAAACAGTACTGTTGATTTGGTGGTTTGGGAAGATAATCAGAGGAAATGGTTTAAAAAGTTATCCCATAAAGAATTTGAAAAACTTGAACTTATGAATATTTATGGAATTGCCGTTTCCGTAAAACCTAGCTTTAACAAAGTCCTCCTTAGGAAATTTCCTAAGGTAAGATTCTTGAAAAAGGATTATATTCCTGTGAGGATAGCGTATAAAACATCTCACACCTTAGGTATAGATAGGGTTCTTCTAGCTTACTCAGCTATAGAGTTTTACGGAAAAGATGTAATACTTATAAGTGCCGGTACAGCACTTGTTATTGACTTAATTTTAGAGGGGATTTTTTACGGTGGATTTATTACTCTCGGTGTAAGCAAAAAACTAAAGGCTCTTTCCGAAATGACAGAAGGAATTCCTGAGTTTTTACCGAAAAAACTAAACCTTTCTATAGGGCGTTCTACGGAGGAGTGTGTAGTCGGGGGAGTTATAAAGGAAAGTGAAGTATTTCTTAAAGAGGTTATTGATAACTGGAAAAAAGAATATAAAAGAAACTTTAGGGTTGTAATCACGGGAGGGGATGGAGAACTGTTTGAGAATTTAGGAGTTTACGATAAATTTCTTATTCACAAAGGATTAAAAAAATTACTTGATGCTAATATAGGGATTTAATAACTTTATTAGAGCATCTTCATCTTTCTGGAGAGCAGCAACAAAGATGATATCCTGAAACTTTACCGATTTTTTAGGCTTTATATCGATTATCACTTCTCTTCCCTCTTTTAAGAACTTTATTGCTGCATCATACAATTGTATGTCAAACTCGTTTTTTGCAAGCTTCCTATCTTTTTCCAGTTCCTTTATAAGTTGATTTTTAAATTCTTCGGGGGAAAGACCATTTTCTTTTGCTTCAACCTCCAATACCCTTTCCTTTAGCCCTTTATCTTTGTAGTAAAATCTCGCATTTAAAAGCTTTAATGACCCCATTTCGGAAAGAACTTCAAGGGAATCTTTATCGGTGATTTCTTTCTTTTGTAGGTAGTATTTCCAGAATTTGTGGTCGTAATTTCCTATCTCAACGGAGATGGTGATGGAAAACGCATTAGGATAATCAAGGCTTAACTTTCTAAGCAGAAATGTATTTTGTTCAGGTGATATGCTATAAGAGGCCTCTATATTGAATTTCTGGTTTTCGTATCCGTACTTTTCAAGGAAGAACTTTTCATTACTATCCAGAGGTTCAATATTGTAAAGAGAAAAATCCGCAGAGGTTTCCGAAAACTCCCTAATGACTACTTTACCAATCCTGTAAGATTCTCCACTTTTGGCTTTGTAATAAATCCCTTCTACCGTAATTTCCTGTGTGAAAGGATTGTAATCAACACTTGTATACTGAACATCTCCCGTTTTCCTTAAGGTTTTTGATAGGAACCTCTCTACTTCTTCTTGTGCTTTCTTATCCATAAATATGTCGTAGAACTTGAAGCCTACTATTAATGCAATAACAGTTCCCAGAACAATCGATACTTTCTTCAAACCTTTACCTCCTCTCCTATCCTAATTTCCTTACCCCATTCCGTGGCAGGTATATTTGTATTTAAACATAGTCTATAAAAAGTATCCTTAAAAACTTCTCGTGGAGAAAATTCGGGAAGACTATTTTTTCGAAATTCTATAAATTTTTTTGAGAAATTCTTCGTAAATTCTCCCGTCTCGGGATTTCTTGCAGGAACTGGACATCTTTTTGAAACATTTACACCTTCAACAACTACACCTCCAATCTTGAAAGTCTTTCCTACGAGGCTATCTTCCCAGAAAGAAGGGACATGTTCAATTTCTATATTTGCCCTGAATCTTTTTCTCACTTCATCTTCGGATATATCGAACCAATTTGCTACAGTCCTTAGCGTAGTATTACTTACTATTGTCGGGCCGTGGGCTTTTCTATCGTCGGGAAATCCTCCTTCTTTATTTCTTTTTAGAAAAACTTTATATCCGAAAATTTCCGAAAAAAACTCATTTACCTTATTTATTTCACTGAAAGAAAATTGCCACATTTCATTTTTGTACTTAAACTTGAATATTTCATTTTCAAAATCTACAAAACTTCTGATGAGATGAAACTTTTTCTCCTTTTTTGCGTTCACTATTTTTCCCCCTTCATCGAAAAAGGCAAACTCTCTATCGTGTTCCAGAGAACCCTTTTTGATTATTTTTACTGATTCAACTTCCATAGGGTCTAAACTTTTTATAGGATATATGAAGATTCGGGAAATGTAAGGTTTTTGCATACCCGTATTAAAATAATAACATGAAAGAATTTTGGGTATGGATAGAACCTTTTGATAGAAAGTTAGTTTCCGTTTCCTTGGAGTCCGGAGCGAACGCAGTTGTAATCCCTGAAAAAGGAAGGATTGAAGATGTAAAGAAAGCAGGAAGAATTACGGTAATCTCCCCCGACGGAGATTTAAAACTAGGTCAAGATGTGGTTTATGTATTGATAAAAGGTAAAGAAGACGAAGAAAAAGCTGCAAAATACCCTCCAAATGTCAAAGTCATTGTTGAAACCACAGACTGGACTGTTATTCCCCTCGAAAATCTCATAGCTCAAAGAGAGGAACTTTATGCTGTTGTAAAAAATGCCCAAGAGGCGGAAGTAGCTTTACAAACTCTTGAAAAAGGAGTTAAGGGGGTAGTCTTAAAGTCAAGGGATATAAACGAAATTAAAAAGGTCGGCCAAACAGTCACTCAATATGAAGAAGTCCTTCCCCTTGTTACTGTGAAGATTACTAAGATACTGCCGTTGGGACTCGGTGATAGAGTATGTGTAGATACTGTCTCCTTGCTAAACAGAGGTGAGGGAATGTTGGTCGGAAACTCTTCCGGCGGGATGTTTCTGGTACACGCTGAAACCGAAGAGAACCCTTATGTTGCAGCAAGACCTTTTAGAGTGAATGCGGGAGCAGTTCATATGTATATAAGAATTCCCAACAATAAGACCAAATACCTTTGTGAATTAAAAGCCGGAGATAGGGTTATGGTTTACGATTCAAAGGGAAAAGGGAGAATAACTTATGTGGGAAGGGCTAAGGTAGAAAGAAGGCCAATGTTGTTGATAGAAGCAAGATACGAAAATAAAAAACTGAGCTGTATTCTCCAAAACGCTGAAACTATAAGACTTACAAGACAAGACGGCACACCGATTTCCGTTTCAGAACTCAAGGAAGGTGATGAGGTCTTAGGTTATATAGAAGAAGCGGGAAGACACTTTGGTATGAAAGTAGAGGAAACAATTATAGAGAAGTGAGTGTAGAGCTCTGGGGATACGTTTTAAAAGTAGTTATTGCTCTTATAATCACCATTTTCCTACTTTACTTTTTTTTACCCACTCTTATTAAAAGGGGAATTAGAACCCGTAGAGGAAAAAATGTAGAAATTGAGGAAGTATTACCCCTCGGGAAAGAAATTTTCTTTTTAAGCCTACGTATAAAAAATAAAAGAATTTTTTTAATTTTTAGTCCATACTTTGCAAAGGTGCTCCATGAGGAAAGTATTGACGATAATACTTCTTAGCGTAGGATTAGCTTTTTCTCAAATTCCTTCCCTTGAGGTAAAAGTAGGAGAAGGAAACCTAGTAGATTCTATAAGGCTTTTAATATTTTTAACAATTCTCAGCTTAGTTCCCTCTATTCTTATAATGTTTACTTCGTTTACCCGTATAGTTGTAGTTTTATCACTTCTTAGGCAAGCAATAGGTATTCCTCAAGTTCCTCCCAATCAAATCGTAATAGCATTATCCCTGTTCTTAACTTTTTTTATAATGAAACCTACCATAGACAAAATAAACTCCGAGGCTCTTGAGCCCTACATAAAAAGAGAAATCAGCGACAGAGAATTTTTTAAAAGGGTAGAACTTTATGCAAAGGAGTTTATGTTAAAACATACACGAAAAGAAACAATAGAAGCTTTCTTGAATGTTGCAAAAATACCGAAAAACTCTATAAAGGAGCCAAAGGATATACCCTTAAGGGTTTTAATTCCCGCCTTTATGGTAAGTGAACTCAAAACAGCCTTTGAAATAGTATTTCTCCTTTATATTCCTTTCTTAATCGTAGACTTGGTGGTGGCTTCAATACTAATTTCTATGGGAATAATTATGATTCCTCCCCAACTTATATCATTACCCTTTAAGATTATGCTTTTCGTTCTTGCCAACGGTTGGGAACTAATAATTCTTTCTTTGGTAAGAAGCTACCAGTAAGTGTTTTAATCGTCGTCTCTTCCTTTTATAACAAGCTTTATAGGAGCAAACTTTATATTCAGGTGTTCACGGAGTTTTTTTATGAAAAATCGTTTGTAATTTTCCTTCCAAGCGTCTGGGTAATTGGTTATGAGGATTACTGTAGGCGGTTTCGTGCTTTCCTGAAAAGCGTAATATACCTTTACCTCTTTACCTTTGTATCTGGGGGGAGGTTTTTCGGACAAAATTCTATGGACAGCTCTATTTACAAAGGAGGTTTTATGCTGGTTAGTGTAATCGTTATATACGATATCTACCCATTCTAAAAAGTCCTCTATACCTTTACCTTCAGTAGCCACAGTGTAAATTATCGGTGCATAATCCAGGAAGAAAAGTTCTTTCCTTATTATCGCTTCCAGTTCTTCCCTACTCCAAGGAGAGATATCCATTTTATTAGCGACTATTACACAACCTTTATACCTCCTTTCTATAAGTCCTCCGAGCCTTTTATCCTGACGGGTAGGCCCTTCTGAGGCATCTATTACAAGACAGCAGACATCTGCTAGTTCTATTGCCTTTATGCTTCTACCTACGGAGAAAAACTCTATACCGTATTCAACCTTAGAAGGCCTTCTAACCCCAGCTGTATCAATCAATATAAAACTCTCATCCTTCCACTTGAAAGGCACTTCTATGGCATCTCTGGTTGTTCCGGCTATCGGTGATACAATCACCCTTTCATCTTTCAGGATTGCATTTATTAGGGAGGATTTACCTACATTAGGTCTTCCTATAAAAGCAACCCTTATACCTTCTTCTATTAGGTTTACTTTATCCTCTTCTAACCTTTTTACAATTTCATCAAGAAGTTCTCCCGTTCCCTTACCGTGCTCTGCGGATATAGGAAATAAATTTTCAAATCCCAAACAGTGGAATTCACCTATAATTTTTTCGTCTTTTAAGTTATCTATTTTATTAACAACGAGAATAACTTTTTCCTTAAAAGGATAAAGGTATTTGGCTATTTCTTCATCGAGTGGATTTATACCGTCTTTTCCATCTACAACAAACAGTATAACATCCGCCTTTGGAATTTCATTCTCTACTACTTTTTTAACTTCTCTTATCAACTGGTCCTTTGTTTCAGGAATTAATCCTCCTGTATCTACAATTATGAACTCTTTCCCTCTCCAGGAAGCTTTGGCCTCTATTTTATCCCTTGTTACTCCAGGATAGTCTTCAACTATTGCATAGCGTCTTCCTATAATTCTGTTGAATAAAGTGGATTTACCTACATTAGGTCTTCCGATAATCACTACCCTGTTATTCATTGCTCAAGTTCTCCTATTTTATAAGCTCTGAGAAGTTTCCTTTGTTCATCCAATATAAATCTCTCAATAATTTCTTCTTCTTTTCTTGAAATTCCTTCAAATCTAACCCCCATGCAAATTTTCTTTTCATACACAGCTTTATGAACTACTGTGCCAAGCAGATTTTCAAATTTATAACTTTTAAGAATAAAATCAAGTATAACTTTTTGACCTTCTTTTATATTTATATTGCCCTGATAACAAACTCTCACACCCCTAAGGCTTATATCTTCTATAGTTCCCTCAAGTTTAATTTCTTCACCTTCTAAAATTGTAAAGGTTACGGGAATTTTTACCTTCCATCTTATACTTTGTCTTAATTGAAGTCTATTTAACTTATCCGTGTGCTTTATAACCAATACTATTCTGCCGATATCCATAAAAATCCTATCAACAGTTCCTTCGAAAGAATATCTACCATCATTTTCCCTCAAAAATAGGAACTGTATTTTGTCTCCAACTTCCACATTTGTAGGTTCAAGAAGAGCTATGTATATGTACTCTTCATCTTTGTCGAATACGTAAGCTTCCACTTTTTGATTTCCTGTTGCAAGGTATCCTGTCTGATAGACCTCTATGTCTCTTGTAGTAGTAAGAGGGATAAACCAGGGAAGAGAGGTAAATCTTAGTTTCATTCGAATTGTAGAGATAAGTTTTATCTCTTCGGGATCTCCGTTTTTTACTATCTTATCGACTACTTTTTCAAATAAAGCTTTGTTTTCGAATATTAAATTTGGATTTATTGGAAAAGTTTTTAAGTAATTCCAAAGGAGTTCTGCTTCTTCTAGAGTAAGGTCAAAATCTTTAGCTCGCGAGAGAAAAAACTCTTTAGCTTTAGCTTTTTCCTTGATTTTCATATAAATGACAGGAATAACAATTAATGAGATGAACACAGAACTTACCAGGATAAGAATTAATATTTCTTGGGGCGAAGGGCCCCGAAAAAGGTAACGGGTTGCTTCAATAAAGGTATCAAAACCCGATTGGGTATCCATAAACTTGTTAAGAAAGGTGTTCGAGAACCATTTGCTTTAGGGCTTCTTTGGGTTGAACTCCTATTCTTGTATCTACAACCTCCCCTTTTTTGAAAAGGATTACTGTAGGAATTGCTCTTATTCCATACCTCATTGCTATATTAGGATTTTCATCTGTGTTGAGTTTTCCTACTTTAATTTGTTCTCCGAATTCCTCCGCAAGCTCTTCAATTATGGGAGCAATAATTCTACAGGGTCCACACCAAGGTGCCCAAAAATCTACAAGAACGGGTTTATCAGCATGAATAACCTCTTGTTCCCAGTTTTGTTCACTCAGTTCAATAACTCTACCCGCCATTTTCTTCCTCCTTAATTAGTAGATTGTAAATTTTCTTAACGCGTTCGTCTTTAATATAGTAGCATATTATTGACCCTTCCCTTTTCCAACCTACTATACCTCTAGACCTGAGAATGGATAGGTGTTGTGAAACGCTGGGCTGTGATAAATTGAGAAGCTCCCCCAAATTTTTAACGCACTGTTTTCCTTCGATAAGTATACTTATAATCCTGAGTCTTACCGGATGAGAAAGTGCCTTAAAAAACTCTGCAAGCTCTTCAAGCTTTTCTTCATTAAGAATATCCTGCCTAATCATCTCACTATTTAATTTACCAAAAAATTATTATTATTTAATATTCGCATTATTACATTTTCTTAAGTAGTTTATAAGCTTCTTTAAGCTCTTCCTTATCTCTCACTTTTGAATACTTATACCTTTCATAAGTCCTCACTATAAATTTAACTTCCTCGTAAATATCTTTACCCTTAACAGCCTCTATAACTTTTTCCGGAAGTTTTTCTTTTATTTCATATTTCTTGAGTTTCCTTAACAGCTTTCTGTATAAGTTTTCCGGGGTTTTACGAATTTCCCTAACGTAAATAAAGTAACCTGCTATGCTACTAAGGGTTAATAAAAGGAAGAAGAGTATTTTTTCTGAATTTTTACCAAACACTTTCAATAAATCTGATGTCGTAATTAATATACTTCTCTGTTTTTCCGTATCAAAGTTTACTATATTTTTATACCAAAATGTCAATATAGCGTCGTAAATCAAGGAAACCTTAGAAATTTCTCTTATACCCTCTGGAACGTATGGAGGTGTTGTATCTACTCTTATCCACTTACTCCCATCATAAGCCTCCACCCAGACATGGGCCATAGCATTTACCACAATGTAATACCTACCGTACTCATTTTTTATAGCGCCATAGAATCCTGTTACTAACCTTGAAGGAACTCCCATAAGTCTTAGCAAGATAGCCGTGGATGAGGCAAAATATTCACAGTTTCCCCTTTTTGATACAAAAAGGAAGTATTCCAACGGGTTACCTTCATATTTATCCAGTGTTAATGAATATCTAAACCCTTCCTTTTGAAAAAACTCCTGAACTTTCATTATTTTTTCTTTGGGTGTTTTAGCTCCTTTACTGAGCTTTTTAGCTAGGTTTACTATACTTTTGGGAATGTCCTTAGGCACGTATGTGTAAATGGGTAAGGGTTTGTCCTTAGGTGGATTTTTGGAAAAAGAAGCTTTTATTCTAACGGGTTTGCTTATAGGTTTATTAAATTCATAAAACCCTCCTTTGAATCTCACAAATTTTGTAGAAGTTCCCTCAACTTTTAAAATTTTTATCGGATAATCAATCAAAGGTAAAAATTTGTCGAAGGTTGGTTCAAGAATTATTGTGTATTCTGTACCTTTTGCGTAGGATTCCCTTTCAGGAATTTTAAGAGTTTTTATCCAGCGATTTTTATAGAAAGTGTCCAGAACTGAAACTCTCCAGTAGGGTTGTTCCTCAAATTCAACACCGAAGACTCTTAAAACTACGGATTTATCAAGCTGTATTTCTCCCACTTTTCCAAGTTCAACTTCTTCCGTAATACCACTGATAAGCTTTTTTTCTCCACTTCTGAATAAATCGAATAAGGGCTTATCAACTCTTGGAAGTATTACGAAAAAGAACCATGAAAATATGAAAGAACTTAAGGAAAAACCTAAAGATACTAATAAAAGCCTCTTTAATATTACTTTTCCCAGGTGTATGTTTCCCAAGTTTTTGTAAAAATTTAGGAAAATAATTAATTTAACTCCTAAGAATACTTCAAGTATAAATATCAGTAAATAATAGATATCCATCTTTACAGCTGTTGCTAGAGAAATTCCTAGAAAACTCAAAAGCAATATTTGGTAAAAGTCTCTTATATTTTTCTCTTCAAGGAGTTTAATTCCAATTAGAAATAACAAAGTATTGGATATAGGTTTTATTAAATTTTCAAGCGATAAACTACTTAGTAGTACTATAACTCCTACTAGAGCCGTAATGTTTATATAAATCCTGGGAATTTTGATTTTATTTCTAAAATCGTTAAATACTCCTAATGGAATACTGAATAAAACAAATATGTATAAGAAAGCATCGGTAATTCCGTATAGACTTAATACAGTGTTCAGGATTATAATATAGGTTATCAAAATTATTAATGTTCTAATAGAGACACCGCTTCTTTCCATATTCCCCTATCTACGTAGATTCTATAAAGTTTTATAGGTTTTAGGGAAGCTATCAGTGGAGAAAGTTCATGAGCTCTTTTCAATCCTTTTTCCGTTTTTATATATATATTTCCACTGTATAGTACTTTTCTTACTTCGTCAAATCTCAAAAGTTCTTTTGGGAAATTCCCCAAGAGTTTTTCTTTTGTTTCTTTGTATACTTCGTAATTTTCGGTAGATAAAAGGTTTTTAAAATGCTGTCTACCGAATATTCTTAGAAAATCTTCCTTGAATTCCTTTTTTTCAAAAATTTTTGAGATTATATACGTATCGTTAATTTTCAAAAATCGGGATATATCATTTAAGTCCTCTGATTTTAAAAGTTTTTTAATAAATTCTACAAGATGTATACTTAAAATTCTTACACTTTTGTGAAAGTAAACTTGGATATACATAAAGTATCGAGAGATTAAGAAATTTTCTAAAGCTCGTAAACCGCTTATATCTACCACAATCCTATCTTCATAAAACCGGGTTGTATTTATTAGCCTTTCGTAATCAAAGAATCCGTAAGATACTCCGCAAAAATAGGCATCTCTTCTTAAGTAGTCCATACGGTCTGAGCCGAATTCACCTGTGATTATTTCACTTAAGGATTTTTCCTCCTTATCTTTAGGTCTTCCCAAGGTAATCCTTATTAAGCTCTCTATGTCTTCATGGCTAAATTCCTTCCTGAGTATTTCATATATTTCGGTTTCTTTTATAACCCTTTCAGTAAAGTCTTCATGGGTTTTGCTTTCAGGCAAAAGAACTTCTGTAGTGTGTGAAAATGGTGGGTGTCCTATGTCGTGAAGCAATCCGGCAAGCCTGAGCAATTTTACTTCTTTCAATTTAAGGTGGTTTGCCAATTTATCCGTAATGCTTAGGACACCAAGAGAATGTTCAAACCTCGTGTGTTGAGCAGAGGGAAAAACGAGGTAAGCAACACCTAACTGTTTTATGTACCTTAACCTCTGAAAGGGTAATGAATCAACTATTTTAAGCTCCAGGTCATTTAACTTTATGAAACCATATAAAGGGTCTGAAAATTCCTTCATAATTTAGTTGGGATTCATAGTTCGGTTTTCAATATCCTTTATCTTTTTCATAGTTTTATCGAATTCCTCCAGATTTTTTATAACTTCGACTAAATATTTTGCCGCTGAGGTATAGAGTTCTCTCAGCTCATCATCACTTGTTTTCTGGGCTTTTTCAACAAGATTTCTATGAAAGAGTAATAATCCGCTTCTGAGCTGGTTGAACTCCATCTCCTACCTCCCAAAGATTTTAAAAATTTCAATATCCTAGAAAAGATATTCCTTTTTTTACCTTTATCTTCTTTAACAAACTCTATCCTTATATATCTGAATTGCCCTTTTTTAATATCCTTCATAAATTTTTCAAGTTCTTTTCTAAATTTTTCTATATTTACTGAATAGTAAATCCTCGGGATTTCTTTTAGAATAGATAAAGCCTTTTTTAAGTTTTCCTCTTTTATATTCCCGGTTTCGGTGTAAGTATGAAAAAATTCCGCTATTAGATGGACGGATTCAAAAAATTTCTTTTCATTAGGATATCTCATCATAAGGATTTCTCCGTAATACTTAGATTCTTTGAATAGCTTTTCATTAAATGAAAGAACTAAGAGCCGTGCTGATACATCTGGAGTTATATTATTTCCGTAAGTGAGTTTAGAGCTTAAAATAGACCAATACTTTAAAAGTTTTGTATAGAATTTGTAAAAATCTTCCCTATAATCCTGAACTATTCCGACTTTTAATTTCTTCCTATTGGCCAATGTAAAAAGTTCTTTTCCTGTATAAATTTTTCCCTCCCCATCTTTTACGTAAAAAATACCAAGTTCTAATAAAACATCCTGCCAATTTCCTCCGATAAGTTTGTAAGGTTTTTCTGCACAATTCAGTAATCTTTCTAAGTCTATTTCATAATCTCCAATTTTTCTAACCTGCTGACAATAGCATATTAGATATAAAAGTATTTCCTTTTTATACGGGTCATCGAGAAGTTCAAGGAAAAGATGCTCTATTCTATCCAACTCCTCCCAAATGCGAATCATAAACTTAATTTAAATTCGGTTAAAAGAAGTATCAAGAAAAAGGAATTAGCCTAGGCACGGGAAAAACGTCTGTAAACCATTTCGTAAACCGTGGGTATTATAAGCAGGGTGAGGACTGTCGAGGTAATAATTCCTCCTACTACAACTGTCGCAAGTGGCTTTTGAACTTCCGAGCCTATATCGGTGATAATTAGTAGAGGAAGAAGACCAATAAATGTTGTAATTGCGGTAATCAGGATTGGACGAACTCTCAAAAGAGAAGCTCTTTTTACCGCTTCCCTTATTTCTAAGCCTTCTTCTAACATAATTCTTATATATGAAACGAGAACTACACCGTTTAAGGTCGCAATACCGAATATAGCTATAAATCCTATTGCCGACGGTACAGATAGGTTAAATCCTGAGAAATATAGAGCTACAATTCCACCTATAACCGCGAAAGGGACATTAAGCATGACAATAAGTGCATCCCTAATTGAGTTAAAGTTCAGGTAAAGAAGGGTGAATATTAAGAATATAGATACCGGGACAGCTATAGTGAGTTTCTTCATAGCCCTTTTTTGGTTTTCGAACTGTCCGCCGAAGGAAATAAAGTAGCCTTCTGGAAGTTTCACCTGAGCTTTTATTTTTTTCCTTAATTCTTCAACAAAACTTCCTATATCTCTATTTTCCACATTCGTCATTACCAAGGCATACCTTATATTGTTTTCTCTTCTTATTACAAAAAGACCGGGTTCTACTTTGAGTTCGATAAGTTCACCGAGTTTAAAAATTCTTCCGTTTTTCTCGTATAAGGGAAGTTCCTTAAGTTTGTCTATATCTCCCTTAAATTCTTCCGGAAGAGAAAGAACTATCGGAAATAAAAGCGTATCGCTTTGTAGAACTCCTACCTGACTGCCTCCCAAAAGGTATTTAACCAGAGATAAAACTTCTTCCTTGGTTATTCCGTAACGGCTAAGAACATACTCCTTGGGATATATTCGGAGTTGTAATCTTCCCGCTTGAATTTCTTTCTCTACATCAACTGCCCCGGGTGTATGCTCAACAATTTCCTTTACCTCATCGGCTAGTTTATTGAGAACTTCAGGATTACTACCGAAAATCTTTATAGCTATATCCGCTTTTATTCCCGAAAGTAATTCATCAATTCTCATTTTTATAGGTTGTGTAAAGGAAAAAGATGCGGGAAGCCATGAAAGTCTTTCTCTGAGTATATTGTTAAATTCTTCCCTTGTTTTAAAAGTTTTCCACTCGCTCGGGGGTTTCATCAATATCCACGTCTCGATGTAATTTACGTCCGCAGGCTCTCCCTTTTCGGCTCTACCTACCGTGGAGAAAGTGTGGGTAACTTCCGGAAATTTTAAAGCCTCTTTTTCTATTGCAGTAGCTATCTTTTTTGATTCCTCAAGGGATATATTAGGGTCGAGATAAGCTTTTACGAGAACTGCTCCTTCTTCTAATTCGGGCATAAATTCGGTTCCTATTCTTGTGAGAAGGAATAGGCTGAATATGAAAGATACCAGCGTAACGGTTATTAGCGGAATTCTAAATTTGAAAGTAAACTCTAAAATTCTTTCGTAGAACCTAACTGCTACTTTTATTAGAAAACTGTAGGGTTCTTTACCTGGTTTTAGGAAGTAATAGGACAGTACGGGGATAAAAATATAGGCTACAAGCAAAGAAGAAAACAGAGCGATTATTAGAGTAAGTGCCAAAGGTTTAAAGAATTTACCTTCTACCGATTCGAAAACGAATATGGGTGAGAAAACTATGGCTATTATCAAGACGGAAAAGAGTATAGGTCTCCATACTTCCTTTATGGAATCCAAAATGATTGAAAATTTGGAAGCAGCCTTGTTTTCGGATAGGTGTCTGTAAATGTTTTCCACTATGACTACAGAGGAATCCACAAACATTCCTATACCTATAGCGAGTCCTCCTAGAGTCATGAGATTTCCGCTCATTCCCCATTCTCTCATCACGATGAAAGCTATAAACAGTGTAAGCGGCAGTGAGGATATAACTATCAATGATGCCCGTAAGTTTCCAAGGAGAACTGTAGTAATCAAAGCTACCAATAGCATACCGCTGAAGAGTGCCTTCTGTATAGTAGAAACAGCCTTTTCCGTAAGGTATGCCTGGTCGTAAAGAAGCTCAAGTTCAATACCTTTGGGTAGGACTTCTTTAATTTCTTCAAGCTTTCTCTTTACCTTGTCAACGACACTTTTTGTATTTTCGTATATACGTTTGATTACAATATTTCCTTGAACTTCTTCTCCGTTCATTGTAAAAGCTCCTCTCCTGTTGGGTAGTTCTCCTTTCTTCACTTCCGCTATGTCTCTTAGCAGGACGGGAATACCTTTGTCTTCATTCACTTTCACAGGAATGTTTAACAAATCTTCAAGGGATTTTATTCTTCCTAAACCTCTAACTACGAGGTCGCCTTCGGGAGAAGGGTAAAAGCCTCCTTCCACAATGAGGTTATTCTTCTTAAGAGCTTCAAGTAAATCCGCAAAGGTTATGCTGTATTCTAAGAACTTTTCAGGTTTCGGGACTATTAGATAGGAAAGCTCCGGACCGAATTGTACTATTTCCTCCACTCCGCCTACACTCATTATTAACGGTCTTACCACCCACTGTTGATATACGGACTTTAACTCTTCAGGACTGTATTTTCCCTCCTTATCCTTGAGGGTATAGAGGAGTATATTTCCCAAACCTGTGGAATTGGGACCCATAACAGGAGTATAGCCCTCGGGGATTTTGGCCATGGCATCCGGTAGTTTTTCCATAACGAGTCTTCTTGCGAAGTAAACATCCGTTCCGTCCTCAAAGTAGACAGAAACATAGGAAAGTCCCGGTAGGGAAACACTTCTTACGAGGGTAACGTTTTTGAGACCGTTCATGACGGATTCTATAGGGATAGTAATCAGTGTTTCCACCTCTTCTGCAGAAAGGCCGGGGGCTTCGGTATATATGTTTACTTGAACGGGAGTTGGATCCGGAAAGGCGTCTATAGGAAGTTCTTTGTAGCTTTTTACTCCATAAATAACTACAACTACAAGAGAAATTAACACGAGAAGCCTGTTCTTTAAAATGGCTCTGAACATTTTCTTACCTCCGATTAATGGGCATGTCCTCCTTCTTCAAGACCTACAAGTTTTACCTTTAGGAAGTTAACGCCCTCCACAGCTATTTTTTCGCCTTCCCTTAGGCCTTCGACGAGAACTTCGCTACCTAAGTCTCTAATAATGGTCACCTCTCTGGGAATGAATTTTCCATTTTTATATACGAAAACGATATTTTCCCCTTCTATTTCCTTTATGGCTTTTTTGGGTATTACTATTCCTAAACTCTTGCCGGTGTAAATCTTCATTTCAACAAACATGTTGGGAAGTAAATGATGTCCCTTATTTATTAACGAACACCTTACTTTTACTTTACGGATTTTTGGGTCTACTTTGTGGTCTACGTATTCCAATTTACATGGAATGCTAATATCGTCTTTTGCGACCTCTATACGTTTTGCATTCCTTACATATTCTAAATCTCCTTCGGAAGCCCATCCGTAAACCCAGAGAATTCTATGAAGGTGTATCTCATACAGAGGTTTTCCGAGTTCTACACTTTCACCTACTACTACCCCCTGAAGTGTAACATAACCATCTCCGGGAGATTTTATGAGAAGGTTTTTACCTCTTATTTCCCCATAACTCCTTAGCTTTTTCACAAGAGCTTCGTATATGCCTTTTAGTCTTTCGTATTCCACTTTAGACTCATAGAATTTTGTGTATCTTATTATTCTCTGCTTGTAAAGTTCTTTATACTTTTCGTATACCTTTTTGGCCGCATTCAGGTTTGCTTTTGTCTGTTCTATCTCTCCGAGTAGATTTACAATTTCCGGAGAGAATATCTCTAAAAGAGTTTCTCCCTTTTTAACGTAATCTCCTTCGAATTTATGAACCTTTTCCACTATACCATTTACAGGACTGTGTACCTTATATACTGTTTTGGGATTTTCCCAAACCTGAGCCGGTAATTTGAGAACTTTCTCCACAGGCTTTTGGTGAACGGTCTGAATTTTTATTCCGAGAAGTTTCATTTGTTCTTCAGAGAGAATAATTTCCTTAGAGTATAAGAAGAGAAAACTCAGTAGGAATAGAAAAATATACTTCCTCATCTTAAGCCTCCGATTTTTATTAGCTGAGCGTAAGCTTTGTGAAGCTCAAAGTAAAGCTTTGCTCTTTCTTTTAAAAGCTCAAAATACCGCCTTTTTATATCTGATAGTTCAAGAAGACTTATTACATTTAACCTATAACTTTTTATACCCAGGTGTAACTCCTTCTGGGCATTTGGAATTAAGTTTTTTTCTAAGTGCTCTATACTTTTCCTAAGAACGTTTATTTTGGAGAAAGTAGCTTCGAGAAGTGCCTTTAATCTTAATTTTTCCGCCTCGAGGGAATATTCTGTTGCCTTTTTTAACTCCAGGTTTTGGAGAATCTCTCCTTGTCTTCTATACATTAAGGGCATTTCAAAAGATAGACTTACTCTAAAGCCATAATAACCTTTATCACTATCTTCCATAAGTATTCCTACCGAGGGCTGAGGTTTAGATAGGGCTTTTTCTAGGTCTATTCTCTTTTCAAAAAACCTAACTTTCGAAAGGAGCCCCTTAATCCTTGGAGTTTCCTCAAGATTTATGTAAACTGTTTTAGGTACATTGAAAAGATTTCCTTCAACATCTTCCACTTTTTCCTTTATAAAAGATGAAAGTTTCTTAAGGGATATTTCATACTCGTTTTTGAGTAAATCTAGTTGTATTTTTGCTTGAGATAGAACCCTTCTAGCTCTTAGGAGTTCCAACTGAGTCCTTTCACCCATCATGTAAGCATTTTCAACGAAATCCTTTATCTCTTTGGAAATCTTTAAATTTTCTTCTTCTATCTTCAGAAGCTCTTTTCTAAATAATGCTTCGTAAAAATTTGTATAGAGTTCGGAAATTATAAAGTTTATACTCTGTTGTACCTCATAAGAGAAAATTTCTTTCTCTAAGATACTGAGTTTTAACCTCTTACTTCTCACGCCCCACAGTGGTAACCTTTGAGAAACTTCCAAAGTATATATAAATCTTCCACCGGGTTTTAAATCTTCGGTTGAAGAAAAAAATCCGCTTTCAAACCTGAGTTCTGGATTTGGATAAGCTTTTGCGGAAATTTCCCTTCCTTTATAGGCTTCCAACATTCTGTTCAAAGCCTTTATTTCGGGATTTCTTTCCTTCAGTTTTTCAAGGGCTTCTTTAAAACCTAGTCCGTAAACCAAACTTGTAAGTATAAGAAGAAATATCAGCATATTATCACCTCCTCTTTGAAAAAGATTTAAGGGGCTTCCCTATGGGGATAGGAAAAATCAGATGATTAGTCTTACAGTGCCAGTCAGGGATGGTTTTGAACGAAGAAGGTAAAAGGAAGGTATTTTCTCAAAAGAGAAAATCTTTTTATAATCTGACTTTATCGGGAAAATGCTCAACAAAATCACGAGGCTAAATACCTTACTCTCTTCAAGACAAGGGTAAGGAAAATCGACGTGGAACTCCCGTTCTTTAATACTTATTTTGTCCGCAATAAGGTGAACTTTCTCTACATGAATTTCTTTTTTTTCGGGATGTACACATAAAGTCAGAATAGGCGAGGTTTTTGTAAATATTAAAAACAGACCAACCAATAGAAGAATGTAAATCTTAGGCTTCATTTCTTAGGAAAGTTATTATACAATAATGAAACTACAAGTAAAACGGAGGTTAAAGAATGTATCCTATGGAAGAAAGGCAGGCAAACGTTCAGGATGAACTTCTTAATAGATTTAAAGAAAAGGGAAGCACTGTAACCATTTTCCTTACCAGAGGAAATAGAATAGTTGGGAAAGTACTTAATCATGATAGATATACTATACTTCTAGAAGTTGAAGGACACCCTTACCTTATTTATAAGCATGCTATAAGCACAATTGTAGAGGGTTCTTAAATCCTTGATAAATTCCCACCTGCCCCTAAATTTATTCTTTGAATGAGAGCGGTTCTAGTAGGTGTTTGGGGAAGGGATTTATCTAAGGAATTTTCAAAAGAGTCCATAAAGGAGCTTAAAGGACTTGTTCAAGCGGTGGGCGGGAAAACCCTCGGTTATATTATTCAAAAAAGAGATTATCCGGACCAAAAGTATTATATAGGTGCAGGAAAAGCGAAGGAATTAAAAGAAATAGTTAAGGGTACAAGGGCCGATGTTGTTGTATTTGATGATTTTCTTTCGCCGGCTCAGGTGTCAAATCTTGAAAAATTAATAGGAGTAAAAGTTCTGGACAGGACAGATTTAGTTCTTGAAATATTTTCTAGGAGGGCTAAAACAAAGGAAGCTAAACTGCAGGTAGAATTAGCACGTTTGATGCACGAACTTCCAAGACTCCGAGGTAGAGGGAAAGTTCTATCAAAGTTAGGAGGAGGATTGGGAACGAGAGGTCCCGGTGAACAAGAATCGGAAATAAGGAAAAGACTTATAAAGAAACGCATTTATAGGATTAAGAAAGAACTTGAAGAAATTAAAAAGAGAAGAAGGGAACAAAGAAAGAGAAGGGAAAGAAGTGAAAAAGGAAAGAGAATTTTGAGGGTTGCTATAGTTGGATATACCAACGCAGGGAAATCCACATTAATGAACGCGTTAACTAAGAAGGGAACCCTTGTAGCGGATATGCTTTTTGCTACTCTTGATACGAAAACCTCCTCGAGAGTTGTTTATCCAGATTTTAAGATATTATTTACCGATACGGTAGGCTTTATAAGGAAACTTCCTCCCGAGCTTATAGAAAGTTTCAAAGCTACACTCGAAGAAGTTCAAGAAGCGGATATAATCCTCCATGTCGTAGATGTATCCGACGAAGGTTGGCTTGATTATATAAATACAGTTAACGATATATTGAAAGAACTCAACGCCCATGAAAAACCAATAATTTACGCACTAAATAAAGTGGATAAAATTGTGCAAAGAGAGGAGGAAATGTACCATTTACCCCATCCTGCTTTCGTAGAGGGTAATGCTGTAATGATTTCCGCTGAAAAAAAATGGGGAATTGATAAACTCTTAGAAAAAATAGTCGAAGTGGGAAGAGAAACAGAAGTTTATATTTAGAGGATTTCCGATATTTTAAACACAGAATGGAAAGGAATTCCTTCTTTCTCTATGTTTTCTCTCCCTCCTTCTTCCCTGTCTACAACCGCAAACACACCTAAAATCTCGAGCCCAAAATCCTTACAAGCTTTTACAGCCTTCAAAGCTGAACTTCCTGTGGTGATTACATCATCAAGTACAGCTACTTTTTCTCCCGGATTTATGAGTCCTTCTATCTGTCTTTTCATCCCGTGTCCCTTTGGCTCTTTTCTCACAACGAAAGGCTTTATCGGATTTCCATTCATAAGAGACACGAAAGCAATTCCATAGGCTATTGGGTCTGCTCCTAGTGTAAGTCCGCCACAAGCGTCGGGATTAAACTCTTTCACCAGTTCGTACATTACCTTACCTATTAGGTAATTTCCTTTTGGGTCAAAAGTTATTTGTTTTAAATCAATATAGTACCTACTCAATTTTCCAGAGGATAGCTTAAATATGGGTTCGTCTGCAACCTTCAGAGACCTTTCCTTTATCAGTTCCTTAAGTTTATCCTTCTCAAGCATGAGGTCCATTTTATAATAATTCTTTGAATGTTTATAGACTTCCTCCTTCTCATAATCGGCCTTGCCTTTTTAGTAAAGGGAGCTGATTTCTTAATAGACGGAGCTAGTAGTTTAGCTAAGAGATTAGGTGTGTCTGAATTCATTATAGGCCTCACTATAGTGGCTTTTGGAACTTCATTACCCGAATTCACCGTTAATATAACGGCTTCCCTAAAAAATGCTTCCGAAATATCTTTAGGAAACGTTATAGGATCTAATATAGCGAATATTCTGCTTATTCTTGGAGCTGCTTCCCTCATAAAACCTTTAACCGTTCATACAACCTTTGTAAAAAAGGAAATTCCGGTTAACTTTTTTCTAACTCTAACACTTATAGCTATGGCAAACGATAAATTTTTGAACAATTCTACCGACTCTGCTATATCGAGGGGTGATGGAATTGTTTTAATGATTACATTTATAGGTTATATGTATTTCCTCGTAGCTTATCTTGAAAGAAATCACTTTTCTCCGGATGAAGTTGAAGAATTCATGCACCCTTTAAAAGCTATCTTCTTCTCCGTTTTAGGTCTTATAGGTCTGTCTCTCGGAGCCGATTGGACTGTTGATGGAGCTGTGGGAGTAGCAAGGGCTTTGGGAGTCAGTGAAGCGATAATCGGTTTATTCATGGTAGCTATAGGGACATCCCTACCTGAACTTTTCGCTGCAGCTGTTTCTGCTTATAAAGGGAATTCCGATATAGCCCTCGGAAACATAGCGGGTTCTAACATATTTAACTTAACTCTTGTACTGGGTTCAAGCTCAATAATAAATGAAGTACCTGTACCGGACAGAGCTAATATAGATTTCGGAGTTCTGTTTACAGCTACATTCATGCTTCTAATTTCCGTGATGGTTGGTACAAGAAAGTACGTTATAGACAAAAGAGAAGGAGTTATATTCCTTTTCTTTTACTTTGTATACGCAATAGCCTCCTGGTACTTTGAACTTATTTAAATACTTCTTCGTAAAGTTTTTTGTCTATTCTTTTAATTCTATGTCTTTCTTTAGGTGGTTCTTCTACTTCTACAAAGTAAAGGCAGTTGGTTATACATTTTTCAACGCAGGATGGTAAAAGTCCTGCATCAATTCTCTTGTAACAGTAATCACACTTTTCAACCTTTTGAGTAGCAGGATTAAAGGAAATTGCACCATAGGGACATGCTATTATACAGGCTTTACAACCTATACATAGGGTTTGTTCTACATAAACTATACCATCCTTTTCCCTTTTCCGCATTGCAGAAGTGGGACAAGCTACAACACAGGGTGCAGGTTCGCAATGGAAACAATTCATAGGATAATAAAAAGCTCCTGGCTTGTCGGTAAAACCCTCAACTCTAAAAACCTTCATAGGTCTTATGTACAATTGCTCTAATCCTTTTTCTTGAACACATGCAACTTCACATGAAAGACAACCTATGCACCTATCGAGGTCGATTAACATTACAGGTCTCTTCATCTT
>DQVZ01000097.1 GCA_015661465.1 Aquifex aeolicus | reverse complement strand
GGTAAAACTTTTGCAGATAAAGGTCTCAAAACAAGCCCTTGCAGACCTGCTTCCTTCTCTATCAGCTTTAACCTTTCCAGAGTTTGGCTCATGGGTCTCTGATACAGAACCTCTCCCGTAATTATAAAGTCGTAACCTTCCTTTTCCATTATTTCCTTAGCCTTTTTAAGCATCATTATTCTACAATCCACACAAGGATTTACGTTTTTACCGTATCCGTATTTGGGATTTATAACAACGTTGTAGTATTCCTCAGATATATCAACAATTTCTACGGGAACCCTGAGTTGAGCAGCTGCTTTTAGGGCAGGATTTACATAAGGAGAACCGTCTTCCTTGGTTTGCCCAAGTCTTCTCTTAAACTCCGTTATGCAGAAACCCGTATAAAAATGAAGTGCTTTGACCTCTATTCCTTGTTCTTGAACAAGTTTTATAGCGAGGGAGCTATCAAGCCCCCCCGAGAGCAGAGCTAAAGCCTTTTTCTTTTCTTCCATCTTTACGTGCCTGATAGGAATTCAAATTCCTGCTTTTCTTCCTGTTCTTCCTCTTCTTCGTAGCAATCGGGAATCTTGGAAGCCTCTTCCACTCTACCCTGCTTCATTAGGTAATCCTTTATTGCAACGTGGAGAGTTTCCAATCCTAAGTTAGTACAGTGTATCTTTTGAGGAGGTAACCCTCCAAGTTCGTCAAAAATGTCCTTGTATGTGAGATTGAGTGCGTACTGTATAGGTTTACCCTTTATCATCTCTGTGAGCATTGAGCTTACGGCTATTGCAGAACCGCATCCGAAGGTTTTGAATCTTACGTCTTCTATAACATCATTCTCGGGATTAACTTTTATAGTAAAGAGCATTGCATCTCCACAAGCGGGATTACCACATTGACCTACACCGTTTGCGTTTTCAAGAACTCCTACATTTCTCGGATTCAAGAAGTGGTCAAGAACTTTTTCACTGTATTCGAAACTCATAGCTTCACCTCCTTATAGGCGTTATACCTGAATTATAAAATCATTCAATTATAAATAAGTTGTTATGACTGAAGTCAAAGTATTTTATTATAATTAGTGCCCGTAGCTCAGGTGGATAGAGCACGGGGCTCCGGACCCCGGGGTCGCGGGTTCAAGTCCCGCCGGGCACACCAATCTTTGGAAGAGCTATGAAGTTCTTAGAAGTTATAGAAGAAAGGCTCCTTAAGGAGCTAAATCCTAAGGTAAAACTTGTTCTTGAAACGGGCAAATATATAGTTGAAAGCGGAGGGAAAAGACTAAGACCTTTATTTACCGTCCTTACATGCGGTATGTGTAGTCAAGAACCCGAAAGAGCAGTTCCGCTTGGTGTAGGGCTGGAATACATTCATGTAGCTTCATTGCTTCATGACGATGTAGTGGACGGTGCAGAAACGAGAAGAGGAAAAAAATCTGCAAATCTCGTTTTCGGAAATGGCGTAGCCGTCCTTACGGGAGACTATATGTATGCTAAGGCTCTGCATCTATTTTCCACCTACGGAAATATAGAAATGATAAAGTTAGTGAGTCAGACGGTAATGGATATGGCGGAGGGTCAAGTGCTAGAAATATCCAAGGTTGGAGACATTATCTCGGAAGAGGAATACTTTAAGATAATAGACGGGAAAACAGCTGTTTTATTCGGTGCTTGTTTCGGAGTAGGAGCTCTTGCCGGAAGGTGTAAAAATTGGGAAAAATTATACGAGGCGGGAATTAGAATAGGTAGGGCTTTCCAGCTTATAGATGATGCTCTGGATTATGAAGGGGATTCGGAAACACTTGGCAAACCTGTCGGAAATGACTTGAAAGAAGGGAAATGTACCTATCCCCTTATATCAGTTCTCGATTTATTGGACAGAGAAGAGGTAAAGAAAGCTTTGAGAGGCTTATCCGATTACGATACCCTCAGACAAAAAGTTATAAAACTCGGCGGTGTTGAAAAAACTAAAGAGAGAGCAAAAGAAGAATTAAGGATTGCCAAGGAAATTTTAAAGGGTTTTCCCGAAAATAAATACAAGGAAGATATCCTAAAACTCGTTGACTTTGTCGTAAACAGAAACATTTAAATTAACTTTATGATTTCGATGAGGATAGAGGAATTTGATTACGAGCTTCCCGAGGAGTTAATAGCAAAGTATCCCGTTGTTCCGAGGCATAATGCGAAACTTATGGTTTTAAACAGAGAAGAAAAAAGCATAAAGCATGACATATTTATAAATCTTCCAGAATACCTTGAAGAGGGTGATTTGCTCGTTTTCAACAATACTAAAGTAATTCCGGCAAGGCTTTACGGTAGGAAGCCCACAGGTGGGAAGGTTGAAATAGTGCTTACCGATTTCATAAAACCCGATGAGTGGAAGGCTCTGGTAGGTGGTAAGAAGATAAAACCCGGTCTAATAATTGAAGTTGCTCCTGACTTTAAAGTGGAAATTTTGGAACATATAGAAGAAGGGAAATTCAGGGTAAAACTCCACGGTAAAGAGCCTTTAAAACTAATTGATAAGTATGGACACATTCCTATACCGCCTTATATAAAGAGGGAGGAAGAACCCATAGACAGGGTTTATTATCAAACGATTTTCGCTCAAGAGAAAGGAGCTGTGGCTTCTCCTACTGCTTCACTCCACTTTTCCGAGGAATTGATGGAGAAATTAAAGAATAAGGGTATAGAAACGGCATTCATAACCTTACACGTATCTTATGGGACTTTTAAACCTGTAAAGGTAGAAAACATAGAAGAACATAAAGTAGACCCTGAGTATGTAAAAATACCACGGGAAACTGTAAAAAAGATAATGGAAACTAAAGATAGAGGAAATAAGGTAATAGCTGTTGGTACAACTGTGGTAAGAGCTCTTGAGACAAAACCTTATGAATCCTTTGAGGGGTGGACAGATTTATACATATATCCCGGATTTGAATTTAAAGTAGTAGATGCGATGATAACGAATTTTCATCTTCCCAAATCCTCCCTCCTAATCTTGGTTTCAGCTTTTGCAGGAAAAGGTTTTATCTTGAAAGCTTACAACGAGGCGGTAAAAAGGAGGTACAGGTTCTACAGCTACGGTGATGGAATGTTAATCCTTTAAAATTTTCTTTTATGAATGAAATGAAAGAGTACAACCCTCAAGAGATAGAGGAGAAGTGGAGTAAATACTGGATAGATAAAGCCATCTACCACGTAGAAAAACCTCAAAAACAAAAGAAGTTTTCCGTGGTAATTCCTCCCCCTAACGTTACGGGCTCTCTCCATATGGGACATGCTCTTAATGCGACTCTTCAGGACATTATAGTCAGATGGCAAAGAATGAAAGGAAAAGAATGTGTATGGGTTCCCGGATTTGACCATGCCGGAATAGCTACTCAGTACGTTGTGGAGAAACAGCTCGCGAAAGAAGGAATAAGTAGACTTGAGATAGGAAGGGAGGAATTCTTGAAAAAAGTTTGGGAATGGGTTCCGAAATCCAGAAACGCTATAAGAACTCAGCTTACAAAACTCGGTGTTTCGGTAGATTGGAAAAGGGAAAGATTTACATTAGATGAAGGATTTTCGAGAGCTGTAAGAAAAGCTTTTAGAACTTTATACGAAGAAGGATTAATTTACAGAGCGGAATACATAGTCAATTGGTGTCCTAAAGACCTAACCGCTTTATCCGACTTAGAGGTTGAGTATGAAGAAGAAAAGGGTTCTCTTTGGTACATAAAGTATCCGGTGGTAGACGAAGAGGGAAATGAAACCGGAGAGTTTATAAGGGTAGCTACCACAAGACCCGAAACTATGCTCGGAGATACAGCGGTAGCTGTGAACCCAAAGGACGAGAGGTATAAACATCTTATAGGTAAAAAGGTGAAACTTCCCCTCGTGAACTGGGAAAGGAAGGACTTAAAAGGTAACAAGGTAAGCAATTTAATTCCCATAATAGCCGATGAGAGAGTAAAGATGGATTTCGGAACCGGAGCTGTAAAAATTACACCCGCCCACGACCCCCTGGACTTTGAGATAGGAAAAACCCATAATCTACCCTTTGTCAGAGTTATAGATGAGACAGGAAAAATGACTGAGAACGCGGGTGAGTTTGCAGGCCTTGAAAGATACGAGGCGAGAAAGTCCGTAATAGAAAAGCTTCGGGAAAAGGGCTATTTGGAAAAAGAAGAAGAAATAATCCACTCGGTAGGACACTGTTATAGGTGTAAAACTGTTATCGAACCTATGGTTTCCACTCAGTGGTTTGTTAAAGTTTCCGACAAAAGAATTAAGGATATTTCTATAAAGGTTGTTGAAGAAGGAATTGAAGAGAGGGAGGAGAAAGAAATATTCGTTCAACTGGCTCAAGTTGAAGAACTGAGTGTTGTAATTCCGGTAAAAGATGAGGGCAAATACAGGGCTGTTATCGTTCTTGATAAAACCGCGAAATTCCTTGTAGGAAAGAGAGGAGGAGAGCTTGCTTATATCTATTATCCCAAAGGTGATGAGGAAACCCTTAGTTTAGCAAGGAGTTTAGCTGAGGAGATAAAAAATTACGAGTTCTTTGTTGCTTACGATGGAGCTCCGAAAATAGTAATAGCCGGAAATGAACAACTTATCGAACCGGGTACATATCTGTTTATTTACGATGGCAGCAAGGTAGATTTATATAAACTCGAAGGAAAGAAAACAAAATTCATGAAAACCCTGTCCAGCGGAGAAGCAGACCTGGAGGTTACCCAAAAGTCTATTCAAGTCAAGGTGGAAAAGATTAAGAAGGTAGAAAGGAAAGAAAAGAAAGTAAGATTTATCCCTGAGCACTGGAAGAAGTTCTACCTTGATTGGATGTACAACCTTAAGGACTGGTGTATTTCGAGACAGATATGGTGGGGTCACAGAATCCCTGTTTGGTACTGTAAAGACTGTGGCAGCGTGAACGTATTTACCGATGATGACTTTGATAGGGTTTATGACAAAATAATCTTCAACCTAATAGCCGACGGCAAAATAAACCAAGAATTTACTCCTGAAGAAGTAGAGAATATCCTAAAATCTCCTCACTTTGTCCATCCTGAAATGACTGTACTTGATTTTTACAAAAAATTTGTTTTCCACAAATACCATACAACGGATATAACTGCGGATTCTTTAAGGCTGTTTTTTACCCAGGACTCCAACCCTATGGCAATTTTGACACCGGGAGTTTCCACAAGAAACATTTACAGATATAACTCCCGCACCAAAAAGTGGAGAATGGTTCTCAGATGTAAAAAGTGCAACTCGGAAAATCTTCAGCAGGACAAAGACGTTCTCGACACTTGGTTCTCTTCAGCCCTTTGGCCTTTCGGAGTTTTTGGCTGGCCTGAAAATACCGAAGATGTTAATAATCTCTATCCGACCGATTTACTCGTTACGGGTTTTGACATTATATTTTTCTGGGTTGCACGTATGATAATGATGGGTACCTATATCACGAAGGATATTCCATTTCACGACGTTTACGTTCATGCACTCGTAAGAGACAAATACGGAAGGAAGATGTCAAAAACAATAGGAAATGTAATAGACCCTCTGGATATTATCCGGAAATACGGAGCGGATGCTCTGAGATTTACTTTAGCAATACTCACAGTTCAAGGTAGAGACATAAAGCTCGCTGAAGAAAAGTTTGAAGGTTATAAGCACTTTGCCAATAAGATATGGAATGCCACGAGATACGTTCTCATGAATACTCCTGAAGATTTCATCGCGAGAATCCCTTACATGGCTTCGCTCAGAGCCGAAGACAAATGGATAATTACTAAACTAAATGAAACTGCAGAGGTGGTAAATAAAGCCCTCTCCGAGTATCAATACTCACAAGCGGCACACGCCATATACGAATTTTTCTGGAGCGATTACTGTGATTGGTACATAGAATTTACTAAAGAAAGGATTTACAAAAAAGTACCCGAAGATAATGAGGAGCTTAAGGCTAAATTAGAAAGTGAAAGGACTACGGCAATATATACACTCCTTTACGTTCTTGAAAAGGCTTTGAGAATACTGCACCCATTTATGCCTTATATAACCGAGGAACTGTGGCATAGACTTCCTAACACCGAGGGAGAGAGCATATCTCTAACAGAATTTCCCGAAAAGAATGAGGAAGAAATTTACGAAGAGGATAAGGAAAAAATCGAAAGACTAAGAGAAATAATCACTAGGATAAGGTCTTTGCGCTCAGACCTTCAGATAAAACCCAACATCAAAGTAAAAGCTTCTTTCAAAACCGATAGTGAATTTTCTAAGAAGGTGATAGAGGAATTCAAAGAGCATATTTTAAACCTTGCAAAACTGGAAAGCTTCGAAGAAGTAGATAAAAGACCTGATGGTACCGTTGCTACCTTTTCAAGGGATACGGAAATATTCCTGCATATAGAAGGTCATGTTGACTTGGAAAAACTCATAGAGTCTTACGAAAAGAAAAGGGAAAAAATCCTGAAAGAACTGGAAAGGGTTAACAAGAAGCTTTCTAAAGAGGACTTCCTGAAAAAAGCTCCTGTACATGTTGTAGAAAAAGAAAAGCAAATTAAAGAAGAACTTGAGAATGATTTAAATAAACTCGAAGGAATCTTAAAGGTTCTAAAAGGCTGATTCTTCTTCTTTATATCCTTTTTTGGCACTCTTCACACAGTCCGAAAATCTCTAGTCTATGATGGATGGGTTTGAATCCGTATTGTCGGCATATTTCATCCTGTAGGGTTTCTATATCTTCGTTTACAAATTCTATTATTTTTCCACATTCCGTACATACTAGGTGGTCATGGTGGGAACGCCCTACCACAAACTCGTAAATAGTTTTGTTGTTTTTCTTGATTACTTCCTTTATAGCCCCAAACTCCTCAAGGAGTTTTACCGTTCTGTAAACTGTTGAGCGGGAGACTTTTTTATCACTTCTTGTTGATATCCAGTTAACCAGTTCTTCTATCTCAAAATGCTTCTTGTAATCAGCTATGATATCTATCATATCCAAACGGGATTTAGTGATTTTCATATTTTTCTTTTTTAAAAATTTTGTAAACTCTTTCTTTAGTTC
>DQVZ01000018.1 GCA_015661465.1 Aquifex aeolicus | reverse complement strand
TTTATACCCATTAGTATCATAATATATTAGGAATGATTCTCAATTACAATAAGGTTTAAAGCTCTTTATGTTTTTCCATAAACTCTAGAATTTTTAATAAATCCTCTTTTGTATTCATATTCAGAACAGTATGTTCCAAGCTTATTGGCAGTTTTAATTCATTAAAACCAATGCTCTTAACGAATTTATGTATTCTAAAATCTCCGTTGCGGATAAATTTTTCAAGTTCATCTAAAACTTTTTTCGAATAAATACCCACGAGTGTATGAAGTTTTTGATTTGTTTTTATCAGAGTTATGGGTGGTTTATAATTTTCAATCAGAAAACCCAAGGTTTTCTCTTCGATAAGAGGAATATCTCCCGAAAGTATTAATCCCTGTTGAGCTTTAAGGTTTCTGAGTGCTGTATACAGGCCTACAATTGAGGCTGATATTTCCATAAAGTCCTTAATGATAGGTATATTTAAAAATGAAAACTTTTCGGGCTTTTTTGCAACTAAGTAAACTTCTGTACATACATTTTCTGCAACCTCTACAACTCTTTCTATAACTTTCCTTTTTCCGATTTCGTAAAGTAATTTATCTTGACCGAATCGTTTACTCTGCCCACCTGCCAGGATGTAACATTCCATGTCTTTTTACAAAATATTTTTCCTCGAGGTATATAAATGAGTCCTTAGGAATAAGTCTGCCCCTTATATGGGGATTCAAATCCCTGAAGGTTTCTTCCTTTATTCCGTAAAGGTGTAAAAAGGTTTTGACTTCTATGTCTGAACGAACCTTTACGACCCTTATTCTTTCCGAATTCTTAGGAATGTATAGTCCGTACCTTTCGGGATTTCTCGCTATATGAAGGACTGCAAAAAATAAAGGAACGTACTGCCTTGTTTCTTCGGGAAGTAACTTTTTATTTTTCCAGAAATCTCCTTTAGCTTTTCGCCTTACACATCCTTCGCCACAGTTGTAAGCTGCAAGTACAAGCTCAAGATTTTTAAACTCCTTAAATAAGTCCCTCAAATACCTCGCTGAAGCTTCGGTAGATTTGATAATGTCAAATCTTTCATCAATTTTTTTAGAGATTTTCAAGCCATACCTCTTTGCAGTAAGCGGCATAAGCTGCCAAATTCCCGCAGCTCCGCTTTTGGATATTGCAAAGGGATTGTACATGCTTTCCACAATCGGTAAATACTTCAGCTCCTCGGGAAGGCCGTATTTCCTCAAAATAGGGACAATCAGGTTTTCGTACTTACTCATCCTATAAAACGCATATTGGAGAGATTTTCTATCTTTAAGAAGTTTTTGCAGAGCCTTTTCAACCTCTTTTCTGTTTAGATTGTAAACTCCAAAATATGCAGCTTTATTTTCCACATACCAAAAGTCTTGGGCATTTAGACCCCACTTTCCTTCCTTTACCACTACAAAATTTCTTTTGTAAACTACTTCTTTTGTTTTAGGTGTACAAGCTGTGAGAATAAAAGAAATTAATAAGAAAAAAACAACCATCTTTCCTTTAGATTATATATCTTATGGAGGAAATAAAGGGGGATAAGGAACTAGATTTGACAGGACTCAGTTGTCCCCTGCCGGTTGTGATTACTTCGGAAACGATGAGAAAAATGAAGGAAGGTGAAATCCTGAAGGTGATTTCTACAGACCCTGGATTTGAGAGGGATATATGGAGCTGGTCTAAACAAAGCGGGAATATTCTCCTTAAGGTAGAGAAAAAAAATAAAAAAACAATTGTTTACTTGAAAAAAGCCCACGAAGCCCATGAACCCTCACTGTGGTATTGGATAAAGTTTCACTCTTTAGGTGTAAAACTTCACATCAGACAGTTATGTATAACCCTAAATCCGTTCATAAAGAAGCCTGACCATTTTATAACTTTTACCGCGATTTCCGAAGGAACAAGAGCCGAAAAGATACTGAAAAAAGAAAAAGAAAAGAATGCAATTCTTATACCTATCCCCGATGAGATAGACCCGAGATGTGGTGTTGTGCTTGCTGTAGCTGGAGGGAATAAAGCGAAGGAAATTTACGAAAAGCTAAAAGAAATGGATATAGCAGTTGAAGCTATATATAAAAAGGAAGGGAAAGAGTATAAAAGAGTTTTTCCTTAAGCCTTTGCAAATTTTTTCCGTTTGCTGTAAACGAATTCTTTTAACTTATCAAGGTCGAAGGTATTTATTACTTTGTCAGGAGTTGCCCAACCTCTTCTTGCCAGTCCAACACCCAGGTGCATTAAAGTTAGCTGTCTTGCAGAGTGGGCATCGGTAACTATACCTATGTATGCTCCTTCTTCCATACACATTCTTATATTTTCCGGAGATAGGTCCATTCTTTGGGTGTTTAGTTCCAGAGCCGTTCCAGTTTCTCTTGCAATCTCTATGATTTTTTTAATATCTACAGGATAACCTTCTCTGTAACCGTACTGTTTACCCGTCGGATGTCCAATCATATTGACATATGGGTTCTCTATAGCCCTTATTATTCTTTCCGTATTGTCCTGTTCGAATCTGGAGTGCACGGAAGCTACTATGAAATCAAATTGCCGTAAGAAATCGTCGGGTAAATCCAAAGAGCCGTCAGGTAAAATATCCACTTCCGCACCTTTGAGTATATAAAAGCCCTTAGGATTGTACTCTTTATTTAATCTTTCTATTTCCTTCCACTGCTGTCTATACCTATCGGGAGTAAGTCCGTTTGCAACCCTTGCACTTTGAGAATGGTCTCCTATGACTATATACTGGTATCCCAATCTGTAAGCAGTTTCCACCATTTCCTCCAGGGTATTCACACCATCACTCCAAGTAGTGTGCATATGAAGGTCTCCTTTTATATCACCGTATTCAACAAGCCTTGGAATTTTGTTTTCAAGGGCAAGTTCTATCTCACCCCAATCTTCTCTGATTTCCGGAGGAATCCACTGCATTCCTAAAAGGTTGTAAACCTCTTCCTCCGTTTTCCCACCTAATTTTTCTTCCGTATCCGCCTTAAATACTCCGTATTCGTTTATTTTTAGACCTTTTTCCTTGGCAATATCCCTAATTCTTATGTTGTGTTGTTTTGAACCCGTAAAGTACTGAAGAGCCGCACCCCAACTTGAAGGTTCCACAGTCCTCAGGTCTACTTGCCTTCCGCTTTCCAAAATAATACTCGATTTAGTTTCCCCTTTTGCCAATACTTCTATTGAGCCGGGAAACTTAGTAAAGTGTTCGTGAATTTTTAACCAGTTCTCTTTTTTTGCCGAAATAAGTAAATCTATATCTCCTATTGTTTCTTTCCTTCTCCTTAAGCTTCCCGCTATTGATACGTCCTCGATAAGGTGTTTTACTTTTTTCATATATTCAAGAACTTCTTGAGCCATAAAGTACGCCTCTACGAGATGAATCCTCTCTTTACTCTTTTCCCATATTTCTATTCCCCTTAAAATTTTGACAGCCTTTGCAGGTCCAAACCCTCTGATTTTGTTAAATTTCCCTTCTTTGAGAGCATTTATAAACTCTTCCTTTGTTCTTATACCTAGCTTCTCGTATGCTATCTTCAGAGTTTTAGGTCCAACTCCAGGTGCATCCAGAAGTTCCAATAAACTTTCCGGTACCATTTTCCTTAACTCTTCGTATTTTTTTACGGTACCAGTTTTCAGAAACTCCTCAATCTTGAGAAGTGTAGATTCTCCTATTCCGGACATACGATGAAGTTTTTTAGTAAAAAAGGCTTTTTCTACATCTTCGGGAAGTTCCGTTATAAGATTTGCTACTCTCCTGTAAGCTCGTATTCTATAAGGATTTTCTCCTAAAAACTCAAGTATATCGGCCATTCTTTCAAAGATTTTTGCAATCTCTTGGTTTTTCTTAAACATAAAATTAAAAATATATGAGGTTAGGAGTAAACGTAGACCATGTAGCAACGATTCGGCAGGCAAGGAAAACCTTTGAACCTTCTCCGGTATTCGCAGCGTTAATAGCCCAGCAAGCAGGAGCTGACCAGATAACCCTACATTTGAGGGAAGACAGAAGACATATTCAAGACAGGGATTTAGAACTTATCAGAGAATTGATTAAAATTCCTGTAAATTTAGAAATGGCTCCTACGGAGGAAATGAGAGAGATAGCCCTTCGCGTAAAGCCAGATAGAATAACGTTAGTTCCCGAAAGAAGAGAAGAAATTACAACTGAGGGAGGGTTGGATGTTCTATCTATGAAGGAATACCTTAAAGATTACCTAAAGCCTCTCAAAGAAGAAGGAATAGAAATTTCCCTGTTTATAGAAGCCCAAACGGAACAGATAGATGCGAGTACAGATGTGGGAGCTGACGCTGTAGAAATACATACAGGAAGATACGCTAACTTGTGGAACGAACACAAGTTTGAAGAAGCAAAAGAGGAACTTAAAAAGATAAAGGAAGCGGGAATTTACGCCAAGGAAAAAGGTCTTAGGGTTTACGCGGGACACGGTCTAACTTACCACAACGTTAAAGATTTTGTAAGAGAACTTAAAGGAATAGTTGAGGAACTGAACATAGGACACTCTATAGTTGCAAACTCGGTAATATTCGGTTTTGAAAGAGCGGTAAAGGAAATGTTAAACCTCATTAAAATTTAGTTCTATATTCTTTAAAATTTCCGTGATAATCTCATTTGAAATGAGTAAGGATTCCTCTTTGATTCTCATTCTTCCATTTTTCACTTCCACAAATTCCTTGAGATATTCTGGCACAAATTTTAAGTATTTATCCTCTATACCTTCCGTTAGTCTCAGACCCAGCATTACTTTTTCCTTCTCAAATTCTAAATTACAAATCTGAATTTTATGTTCGACGGGAGATTTTTCCTCTTCAAGGAGTTTAAAGTATTTATAAATATTTCTCGTGTTTCCATACCTTTTCTTTTCATAAAATCCCCAAGCTGAAACCCCAAATCCGAGAAACTC
>DQVZ01000040.1 GCA_015661465.1 Aquifex aeolicus | reverse complement strand
TTTCGAATATTTTCTTAACCAGTTCTTTAATTGCTCCTTCATCGGTAATTTGCTTTAATCCTTTTTCTTCAACTATTTGCGTCGGGGATTTTCCGGTATCAACCATTTCTTTGATTACTTCTTTGCCTATTTTCGTTGAAATTACATTCTCTTTGATAAGTTTTACAAGTTCAGCCAAGTGCACAGGTTTTACCGTGCTCTCTTCGATAGAAATACCTTTTTCCCTTAGTAGTCCCAAAAGGTCATTTATAAGCCAGTTCACTATACCTTTTGGTTCGTTAAAGTGTTTTACCGCCTCTTCAAAGAAATCCCCAACCTCTTTGTGGTTAACCAGTATTCCCGCTTCGTACTCTGAAAGACCGTATTGATTTATCAGCCTTTTGAATCTATCATCGGGAAGTTCTGGCATGGATTTCCTTATTTCCTCAATCCATTCTTTGCTTATCTTAATAGGTAATAAATCTGGGTCTGGAAAATATCTATAATCTTCCGCCTCTTCCTTTGTTCTCATAGGGTAAGTTTTCGCCGTTTGGGGGTCAAAGGTTCTAGTTTCTTGAACTACTTCTCCTCCTTCTTCAATAATCTTTATTTGTCTTTCTATCTCATATTCAAGAGCTTTTTGGACGAATCTAAAGGAATTTACGTTTTTTATCTCAACCCTTGTTCCGAACTTATCCGAACCCTTCGGTCTTATGGAAACGTTAATATCACATCTGAGTTGTCCCTTTTCCATATCAGCCTTAGATACTCCCGCATACCTCATTATGTTCCTTAGTTTTTCAAGGAATATTCTCGCTTCTTCAGGAGTTCTTATATCGGGTTCGGTAACTATCTCCATAAGAGGTGTTCCTGCACGGTTCAAATCCACATAACTTTTATCCCCTTTGTGAATGGTTTTTCCAGCATCTTCTTCTATATGAAGTCTTCTAATTCTTATCTTCTTTTTCTGTCCGTCGGATAAATCTACCTCAACCCAACCATTAGTCGCCAGAGGTTTTTCATATTGAGAAATTTGGTATCCCTTGGGAAGGTCAGGGTAGAAATAATTCTTCCTTGCAAGAATGGATTCTTCGTGAACTTCACAGTTAAGTGCTAAAGAAGCCCTTATAGCGTATTCAACAGCTTTTTTGTTTACCACAGGTAATGCCCCGGGCATCCCGAGACATACCGGGCATACGTTTGTATTTGGTTCGGCTCCGAATTCTACCTTACAACCGCAGAACATTTTAGTTTTTGTGTCCATCTGGACGTGTATTTCTAAACCTATTACAGCTTCATACTTTTCAGTCATACCATTTTATTTTAACTTCTAATTAATAAATGCCGGTAAAAGTAATAGAGAAAAAAGAACTTTACAGTCTTCTTCAAAGTTTATTTTCTAAAGCTCAAAAGGAGTTCATTTAGAAGCGATAATACGTGCGGAGAAATTGTCCCCGGAAGGCATAGAAGTTTTTGTGTTTGACATATATGGTGAATATGGATACGAACTTAAAAGTGTAAAAAATGTA
>DQVZ01000129.1 GCA_015661465.1 Aquifex aeolicus | reverse complement strand
TCGAGGAGAATAGCTTTAATCATTTACCACTTCCTCATACTTGGGAAACTTTTCCGCTATATCCGAACCCGTGTATTCGGCCACCCAACCCTCCGGTGTAGTGAAAAGCCTTATGCACTTGAAGTTAGGATTTTCCCCCATGTCAAACCAGTGTTTAGTGTTGGGAGGTACACTTATAAGGTCTCCCGCTGTGCAATGAAGTATGTAAACTTTATCGTTAGGATGTAGGTAAAACACTCCATCTCCGTAGACAAAGTATCTAACCTCGAAATCACTGTGGGTATGTTCTTTTAAGAATTTCTGTCTCAGTTCTTCCTTTTTGGGATGGTCCGGAGTCATGGCGATTACATCGTAGGACTGGAATCCGTATTTATCGATTAACTTGTCTATTTCATGTTTATAAGCCTCTATTATTTCTTCGTCCGAAGGATTTTCTCTGAGAGGTTTATTTGCTGCCCATCTTTCAAAGAGTACTCCTATCTCTTCGAGCTTCTTAGCTATTTCTTCGGGTGATGATATATCTTCCAACAATTCCCCGCTTTCTGAATAAATCCTTAATCTGCTCATAAAAATAAATTTTACATTTTATTTTCTTTATCCAGCCTTAATAATGCTAAAATTAAATAACTTGACATAAATTTACTAAATTTTTATAATAAAGTGTAGAAAATGGGAGGTAGATAAAATGGCCGAAAAAAAGGAAAAGATAATTGGTATAGACCTTGGAACGACTAACTCCGTTGTTTCCGTAATGATGGGAGACGAAGCTGTAGTGATTCAAAATCAGGAAGGTTCAAGATTAACACCTTCGGTAGTTTCATGGACTAAAGAAAAAGAAATTTTAGTAGGGGAGCCTGCTAAAAGAAGAGCGGTACTCGACCCAGAAAATACAGTTTACGAAAGTAAGAGATTTATCGGAAGAAAGTTTGATGAGGTAAGAAACGAAGCTAAAAGGGTTTCTTACAAAGTTGTTGCCGATGAGAAGGGTGATGCCGTTTTTGATATACCGAACGCCGGAAAGCTGGTAAGACCCGAAGAGATAGGAGCTCATGTTTTAAGGAAACTTAAAGAAGCTGCAGAAGCTTTCTTAGGTGAACCTGTTAAAAAGGCTGTAATTACCGTTCCCGCATACTTTAATGAAAGACAAAGACAGGCTACCAAGGATGCGGGAAGAATAGCCGGATTGGAAGTTGTAAGAATATTAAACGAACCAACGGCTGCATCAATGGCCTATGGTCTTCACAAGAAGGAAAGCGTAAGGATACTTGTATACGATTTCGGCGGAGGAACCTTTGACGTATCAATCTTAGAAGGTGGTGATGGGGTTATCGAAGTAAAAGCTACTTCCGGAGATACCCATTTGGGTGGAGCAAATATAGATGAGAGGATAATGGATTGGTTAATTGAAGAGTTTAAGAAAGAACACGGAATAGATTTAAGACAGGATAGAACTGCACTTCAAAGATTAAAGGAGGCTGCGGAGCAGGCAAAGAAGGAACTATCCTTTAAGATGGAAACTGAAATTAATCTGCCTTTCATAACTATAGACCCGAATACCAATCAACCTCTCCACTTACAAAAGAAGCTCACCAGGGCAAGGCTGGAGGAAATGATAAAAGACCTAATCGACAGGACAATAGAAATAGTGAAACAGGCTCTTGAAGACGCAAAACTCAAACCTTCAGACATAGATGAAATTGTATTGGTGGGTGGCTCAACAAGAATTCCACTCGTCCAACAAAGGATTAAGGAATTCTTCGGAAAGGAACCCCACAAAGGCCTTAATCCGGATGAAGTTGTAGCTATGGGTGCCGCTATTCAAGCCGGAGTTCTCGCAGGAGAAGTTAAGGAGATAGTTTTGGTGGACGTAACACCCCTGTCTCTTGGAGTGGAAACCTACGGAGGAGTTATGACGGTGCTTATTCCGAGAAATACTCCAATACCCGTAAGAAAGTGTGAAGTATTCACTACAGCTCGTGATTATCAAACGGAGGTTGAAATTCACGTTCTCCAAGGAGAAAGACCCCTCGCAAAGGATAATAAATCCCTTGCCAAGTTCTACCTAACTGGTATACCGCCAGCTCCCCGGGGTGTGCCGAAGATAGAAGTTTGTTTTGACATAGACGCTGACGGTATACTTCACGTTACCGCTAAAGATTTAGGAACAGGAAAAGAGCAGTCCGTAAGGGTAGAGATTTCCTCCGGTCTCACACCTGAAGAAATTGAAAAGATTATCAAAGAAGCCGAAGAACATGCTGAAGAAGACAGGAAGAAAAAGGAACTCATAGAAGCTAAGAATCAGCTTGACCACTTAGTCTATCAGCTTGAGAAAACAATAAAAGAAGCCGGGGAAAAGATACCTTCTGATGTAAAACAAGAAGCTGAAAAAGCAATAGAAGAAGCGAAAAAAGCGATAGAAACCGCGACGGATATAGAGCAAGTAAGAAGAATTACAGATAGAGTTTTACAAGTGTCTTCAAAGTTGGGAACTACTTTATACGGTGAAGCTGGAAAATCCGCAGGTAGTGAGAAAAAGGGCCGGGAAGATGACGGAGAGGTAGAGGCTAAACCTGTTGATTAATTCTTTCTTCTTTATTTCTCTTTTCTTAAAAAGAGAAACATATCTTTTACCCAATCCTCCAGTTCCTTTGTTATCTCATCGTAGGATTTTGCATTCGGCTCTATAGGTTTTCCGAACATGATTTTTATTTTCCTCGGCTTCGGAAACTTATCGTAAATAGACCAAGCCTCATAAGCTCCATCTATGGCAACCGGCACTATCGGAACCTGTAGCTCTTTTGAAAGGATTGAGACACCTTTCTTAAACTCCATCAAGTCTCCCGTTCTTGTCCTTGCTCCTTCCGGAAATATAACCACAACTTTTCCGGATTTTAAAGCGTAAGCAGTTTTCTGAAGGGACTCTTTTAAACCTCTATTTACGTTAACAGTAATCACATGGGACAATTTACCGAAGAGTGAAGCAGGAAATTTTTTAAAGTACTTTTCTTCTCCTAGGAAATAAGTTTTTTCAGCTATATTTTTGGGAAGCACAGAAGCTACAGCGAAGGCATCTAAATAGCTTTGGTGATTGGGAGCTATTATAAACGGAGGTTCGGGAAGATTCTCAACACCTCTTACATCTATTCGGTGGTAAAGCTTAAAGTATAGCTTTAATAAATTTCTACCAAAGTTGTATATAAACGGGAAATTATAAAGTTTGTAAGCAGGAGCTTTTTCCAAAATATCTTTCCAAGAAATTCCCCTCGGGGAAACTTTACCTCTTTTGTTTCTTACAAATTCTATTAAGTCTCTGACTACTATGTTTTCTGCCAGTTCTTCTTCTGAAAGACTTAGGTCAAATGTAGTTTCGAGAAAACCTAAAAGCTCCACTTTGGCAAGGGAGTCAAGTCCCAAATCTATTTCCAAATGGTCAGAGGGATGTATATCTTTCTTAGTAAGTTTTTCCAGAAAATCCTTTATGATTTTACCTTCCTCTGTTTCAAATATAGTAAAGTCATCTTCCTCTTGTTTTCTTTTCATCTTATCCGCTTTCTCGTATAATTGGGGAAGCAAAAATCTCCTTAGTTTGCCGAGTCTAGTTTTAGGAAGTTCAGTTTCCACAATCTTAAACCCTACAACTCTTTTCCACTCGGGAAGTTCTCTGTTGACCCGGTCTATTACCTCCCACTTTATCGTTTCATGAAGGTTCGTGATTTTTAAGCTTTTTATTTTCTCTAAATCAGGATATATAAGAGCGTATAGCTTTCCTCCCTTTTCGAAAACCCCTACTTCCTTTATAAAAGAAGCTTTTTCTAAAATTTTGTTCTCTATTTCTTCTGGAAAAATGTTCTTACCGCTTCCGAGGACAATTATTTCCTTTTTCCGTCCGGTTATAAATATATATCCTTCTTCATCTATATACCCTAAATCACCTGTGTAAAACCATCCGTCTATTATTACCTTTTCCGTCTCCGAAGGCTTCTTCCAATAGCCTTTCATAACGTTATCTCCCTTCACCACAATCTCTCCTTCATCTGTTGTCATTACCTGAATGCCTTCTATGGGAATACCTACAGAACCCAGCTTTATTCTATCGGGAGGGTTGAAGGAAACAATCGGAGAAGTTTCTGTAAGCCCGTAGCCTTCTATTACGGTAAAGCCAAGAGTTGTGAAATCTCTAGCCACTTCTAAAGGAAGTTTTGCTCCTCCGCTTACCATATACTTTATATTTCCTCCAAACACTTTATGAACTTTGCTGAAAACTTTTCTTCGTAGCTTTTGGTTTTCTAATCTTTCCATAAGTCTAAAAAGGATTTTCGCGAATTTCTTCTTTTCTATTTGTTCCATTATTCTTCTATGGAAAAGTTGATACAGTCTCGGAACTCCTATAAGAATTGTGATACGGTATTTCTGGAGCTTATTGAGTATGTCTTCCGGAGTCAATTTATCGAGAAATACTATAGTTGCACCTAAATATAGAGGTAATAACAAAGTAGTCATTAGGGGATACATATGATGAAAGGGAAGAATTGCTAAAGTTATATCGTTTTCGTCAGCAATGCCTACATGGGCTATGCCTTCTATATTTGAAATAATATTTCTATAGGTAAGCATAACACCTTTTGGGTTACCAGTAGTTCCAGAAGTGTAAGGAAGTATGGCTATATCTTTTTCATCTCTTGAAATCTTTCCTTCCCAAGGGGCCGGGAGAATTACTCGGTCAAAATTAATAACCTCAACGTCTAATCCTTCTGCAGCTTTCTTGACATTCTCAAAAGTGGTATCCGAACAAAAAATTATACGTGGGGAACTATCCTCAAGAATGTATCTAATTTCTTCAGGAGTAGACATGAAGTCTATCGGGACAACTATACCGCCCCTTTTCCAAATTCCGAAAAAGGCATAAACCCACTCGGGACGATTTTCGGAAACTATCGCAACTCTTTCATCGGGAAGAATGTCTATTAACGTTGCGTAAGATTTTACATTTTCAATAAGTTCAGAATAGGAAATTAGGGAATCCTTATGAATCAGCGCTGTTTTTCCGAAATCTTTAAGAAATTCCATTTTTTTAATTATTTCTCTTTTTCTCTTTTGAAGTAAATCACTATTTCTACTCTGTTATTTCTTTCAATCAAGATACTTTGTCTCCATCTGTATAGGGGTCTTGTGTCTCCGTAAGCTACAGCTACAAGCTTATTATGTTTTACTCCTCTTCTTTCAAGATACCTTAATACTTCGGTAGCTCTTCTTCCTGAAAGTTCCCATTTATCCTTTACTATGGAATTTTTTACTTCAATAGTTGGGCTGACATGGCCCTCTATTCTTATATTTGAGATTTTATCCTCAAGTGATATTAATAAGGGTGCTATTTCCTCAAGAGTTTTTATACCCTTATCGGTGAGCCTAAAATCGCCGTTTTGGAAGAATATTCTGTCGAAAAGCCTTAGTTTTACATATTCCTCCGAAACAACTATTTGATAGGCCCAAGGGGGTAGAACTTTACTAATCCTCTTTTTTATTTTCACCGCATAATCTTTCGGATGATTAATTTGTTGAATTATTGAGGTTCTTTCGGGATGAAATTCCGGATTCTTTCTAAAGTAAGATAGGAACTTTTCCAAAGCAGGAATTTCTAAAGTACTCATAGCGTATAGAAGAATAAAGAATGTAAGGAGCAAAGACATAAGGTCTGAAAAACTTGTAAGCCATGCAGGTGACTTTGGGCATTCTTCTTTTTTCTTAAAAGCCATATCTTGCCCTCACGGTATAAGCTTTATACAGAACTCCACTCTTCTGTTTTTTTGTCTTCCCGTGGCAGTATTGTTGTCCGCTATTGGTTTTGTATCGGCAAAGCCAACGGCTGTTAATTTATCCTGAGGATAACCGCATTGATTTACAAAAACTCTGATTACGCTAATGGCTCTTGCAACTGAAAGTTCCCAGTTGCTTGGAAAAATAGAAGTGGATATAGGTCTGTTATCAGTGTGTCCTTCAATATCTATGGGCAAAGAAAGAGGGGATAGTTTTTTACACATATCCAGAACTAAACGTCTGGCTTCCGGATAAAGTCGAGCTTCTCCCGGAGGAAAGAATTTATCCGTGTTTACTCTTATCCTCAGACATTCACCAACTACAGCATAGTCACTCCATATACCGTATTTCGAAAGTTCTGCCTTAATTTCCTGAGCTGTTTTCTTTAACTCTTTATACTTTACTTTTCTTATATAGAAATTTTCCAAAGGGATATCTATTCTTCTTCCCTCGGGTAGCTTTCCCTGTTCAAAAACTACAGACTTAGCCCCGAAAGCCGATACTATACCCTTAAGAACTTGATAAAACCTTTCTAAGGATATTATGCTCATTGAGTACAGAAGTATGAAGAATGTAAGAAGTAAAGACATAAGGTCACCGAAGCTTATAATCCACGAGGGAGGTTTTGGACATTCTTCTTTCTTTTTGAAAGCCATAGCTTATACCTCTTCCGGAAGTTCTACTCCGAGCATAATTGCAACCTCTTGCTTAATAACATTCGGATTTTCTCCCTTCTGGATTTTTTCTATAGCCTCTATGTAAATTGTTTTTATAAGTATTTCCGTATCTTTAACCTTCTTGAGTTTATTGGCCACGGGCGTAGCAAAGGCGTTTGCCAAAATAGCTCCGTATAAAGTAGTTATCAATGCAACTGCCATACCGGGACCCAATGCAGAGGGGTCATTTAAGTTCCTGAGCATTTGGATGAGCCCTATGAGGGTTCCAATCATACCAAAGGCGGGAAATAAGTCCGCTAACTTTCCCCATACAGCTACTTCCGTTGAAAGTTGTTCATCTAGTTGGGCTAAAGCCGTTTCCGCGGTAGAACGTATTTCATTAATATCTATTCCGTCGACGAGCATCCTTATCATGTCTCCGAGAAGCGGGTCTCTTTGGTAATAGAGCTCTATATCTCCTTCTAGGGATAAAATTCCTTCCTTCCTTACCTTTGAAGCAATTTCCGCTATCGTTTCTATAACCTCATTCATGTCGGGAGGCTTCCACAGGAAGGCCTTTTTTATGGCAAGAACTCCTCTTATAAAATCTTTGAGGGGAAAAGCTCCCATAGCCGCGGCCATTCCCCCTCCCACAACTATGAATATAGAAGGTATGTTTATAAATGCTGTGATACTTCCTCCTATAAGTATCGAAATAATTACCATTAGAAAAGCAGCTATTACACCTATAAGTGTTCCTACATCCATTTCTAAAATAATTTATCGGTTTATGTGAGCCTTTTTGCAAGCAAAATCTTTACCTAGATGGATTTCTACGTCATTAGAGATGTTTTCCTTCCAATCCCCTATAATTTTAAACATAATGGATAAAGAAAAATTAGAAAAGGAAGTTCTAAAACTCCTTTCCAAGAAGAAAAAACCTCTGCATTTCCTTCAGATAGCTAAAGCTCTTAACTTAAGCAAAAAGGATAGAAAACTCCTTAAAAAGGTAATGAGGAAGCTCAAAAAATCTGAAAGGGTAAGAGTTGTTAAGGGTAAATATGAATACACAGGGGAGGAGGTAGTTACCGGAAAAGTTATAGCCTATCCGGGAGGTTTCGGTTTTCTTGAAGTTAAAGGACATAAAGATATATACATTCCTCCCTTTGAAATGATGAAAGTTTTTCACGGAGACGAGGTAAAGGCTCGAATTACGGAGTTTAGGGGAAAAAAAGAAGTAAGAATTTTAAGAGTTTTAAAAAGGGCTAGAAAGGATATAGTGGCGAAGATAGTTTCTGAGGATGATAAATGCTACGCTATACCTCTGGACGATAATGCCCATCACAAAATTTTCCTTTCAAAAAAGGATTGCTCTAAACTGGACGAAAACGTGGTTGTAGTGGTCAAAATCACCCAGTTCCCGGGAAGAAAATCCCCTCCTAGGGGAAAAGTAGTTGAAATTCTTGGCGATCCTCAAAAGAAATTTGTAGCTATCGATGTAATCATCAGGAAGTATAACCTTCCTACAACTTATCCCGAAAAAGTTCTAAAGGAAGTAGAGGAAATACCCGAAGAAATACCTTCGGAAGAAATAGAAAAAAGAAGGGATTTGAGAGACCAAGTTTGCTTCACCATAGACCCGGAAAAGGCAAGGGACTTTGATGATGCAGTTGCCATAGAAATGACCCCTGAAGGATATTACAGGTTATACGTTCACATAGCGGATGTAAGCTACTACGTAAGGGAAAGGACGGAAACCGATAAAGAGGCCTACAAGAGAGGATTTACTTTTTACTTCCCCGATAGGGCACTCCATATGCTCCCAGAAAAATTATCGGCAAAACTTTGCAGTTTAAGACCTAATGAAGACAAGCTTGCGTTCACAGTTGAAATGGTTTTTGACGACAGTGGCAACTTAAAATCCTACGATATATATGAAAGTGTAATAAGAAGTAAAGCACGACTCACCTATAACGAAGCCCTGGGATTAATAGTGGGAGACCCCGGCCTAGAAAAGAAGTATCCTCAGCTAGTTGAACCTCTCAGAATAATGGAAACCCTTTACAGGATTTTGAGCAGAAAGAGATGGGAAATGGGTAGTATAGACTTTGACCTTCCTGAGGCTGAAGTAATTGTTGATGAATACGGTGAGCCTACGGCTATTTATCCCTATGAGAGACATATTGCTCATAGACTTATTGAACATTTTATGATTTCTGCGAACGAGACAGTTGCTAAGCACCTTGAAAGTGTCGGATATCCTTGTCTTTACAGAGTGCATGAACCTCCGGATGAGGAGAGAGTGGAAAATCTATTGGAGATACTCGAAGGATTAGGTTATAAAGTGCGAAAACCTAACGAATACACTCCCAAGTTCTTCCAGAAAATAATTGAAGACTTTGAGGGAAAACCCGAAGAGAATCTAGTAAGATTTTTAACCCTTCGTGCTATGGCGAGGGCGAAATACAGTCCCCATAACGTAGGTCACTTCGGACTTGCTCTTGAACATTATGCCCACTTTACTTCTCCTATAAGGAGATATCCCGATATTATAGTACACAGACTTCTTAAAAGAGCATTGAAGGGTGAAGAAATAGATTATGAAAAAACTATAGCTTACCTAGAAGAAGCCGGTCATCACCTTTCAAAACAGGAAAGACTTGCAGATGAAGCAGAAATGGAGGCTATAGATTACCTAAAAGCCAGGTATATGAAGAGCAGAATAGGAGAGGAGTTTACAGGTATCATAACAGGAGTGTCATCTTTCGGATTTTTTGTTGAATTGGAAGAAAATCTAGTTGAAGGACTGGTGAAAATAAACACTTTAACTGATGACGAGTACGTTTTTGACGAACCAGCCCACAGACTCGTAGGAGTTAGAACGGGAAAAATTTTCAGGTTAGGAGACCATGTCAAAGTAAGGTGTATCGGTGTAGATGAAGAAAGGGCAAGGGTAGAGTTTGAGCTTATAGAAAAACTTGAAAAACATAAAGCAAGCTAAGAATTTTTATTGTATGAGCAGAGAAAAGGAAAGAAAACAGAAAATCCTGGAATTATTGAAAGAGAAAGAAAGAACACCAAAGGAGTTAGCGGATATATTTAAAGTGTCTCTTATGACTATATATAGGGACATAAAGGAACTGGAAAAGGAAGGTATTATAGAAAGAAAACATGGGACAGTAAGTCTAAAGGAAAATGAAAGTAACCCCCAGCATTGTGTTATATGCACCAAAGACATAGATGGAAGATTCAATGTAATTCTCTTTTTAAATGAAGGAAAAAAAGTTCACGCATGCTGCCCCCATTGCGGTTTCATGGCTTTCAGAAAATTAAGCGATAAAGTAGAGTCTATAATAATGAAAGATTTTGTAAGTTGTAATCCGGTAAATGCCTTCACCAGCTGGTATGTAGTGGGAGCTGATATAAGTCCATGTTGTAGTCCCTCGGCATTTGCTTTCAGTGATAGATATATAGCTGAAAAATTTTCAAGGGGATTTGGTGGGAAAGTTTTGGACTTTGATGATGCTCTTGAAGAAATTCACCGTTTGATGAGTTTAGGAACGAGAATAAAATTAAGTCTATAATGGCTACCGATTATCAATCTATATACATTTTAGGTGGGGGTATGCTTCTCCAGGAGAGAAAGCTGGATGTGGTTTCAAACAATTTAGCTAATGTCAATACACCTGGCTTTAAAAAAGATTTTTTAAGTTCACTGAGCTATTATGTTCCAAATGGTGTATACGCTTATTCGGTCATAGGGGACGTAAGAACAATTCTTTCTCAGGGAAGTTTAGTAAAAACGGATAATCCATTAGATTTTGCTATTGAGGGAGAAGGATTTTTTGCAGTTATGAACGAAGAAGGAAACATTATTTATACCAGAAAAGGAATTTTTCGTATAAACGAAGAAGGATTACTTACTACAGAAGAAGGATACTTTGTACTTGATGAAAATCTAAATCCTATTGCGGTGCAAGGAGAGATAAGTGTAACTTCCGAAGGGGAAATATTTATAGACGGTAATCCCGCTACAAGGCTCGGTATATTTTCCCTCACAAATCTTCAAAAAATGGGTGAAGACTTCTTTACGGGAACCCCGATTCCTGCTCAAAATTACAAAATATTTCAAGGCTTTTATGAGGCTTCAAATGTGAATGCTATTAAAGAAGTTGTGAAAATAATAGAAACCCTAAGGGCTCACGAGATTTTTTCAAAGCTCATACAGATGAATGATGAAGTCCAAGGAAAAGTTAACAATATAATTTAACTCAGGCTACCGAGCTGAGGTCTAACTTCTTGCCATACTTGTAAAGTATTAATTTTTTGAGGGTATCCAAACCCTTCAGGTCTGGATTATTATCTATAAGTTCTTCCGCATCCTTTCT
>DQVZ01000186.1 GCA_015661465.1 Aquifex aeolicus | reverse complement strand
GGAGCGTGATACTGGAAGGAATACCCTAAGTCAAAGAATAAGGCATTTTTAAGCCACAAAAAGTATTGAACAAGCAAGGGTTTATCCAGGCCGTATATCTCCTTTAGGCGTTCTATTGTTTCGGGAGAAATCTGGGGGTTTAACCTGAGCTGGTCTAAATAATCTCCCGGTGCAAGTTTTATTATCACAAAGGATAAGAAAGTAACCCCGATAAGGGTAGGAATCGCTTGGAGAAGTCTGAAGAAAATAAACTTAAGCATCTACTTAAAAATAATTTGCTATAAAGAACTTAGTTTCTCGGAAATACCTCTCTATTTCCTCCTTGTACTTTTCCTTTACGTAGCGAACAACTTTATAATCGTCCCATAGTCCTATTATCGGAACCCAATCAGGGATACGGTCTTTTTTTTCTATGAAGTACCAGAGAGCTGCTATAAAGTCTTCCCTTGCCTCTCGGCTGAGGTTAAAGTTAGGGTCAGAGAGGATGCGGAACAGAAGCTTAGCGTCTAGGATTAAATTCCTCACGTATTCCATAGTAGGCGGCACTTCGGATAGCTTTTTCTGGAATGCTTCTTTCAATTTATTTAAGTCTTTATACTCTCCACTTTTAAACCTTTCGAGGTATTTCTCCATAGTAAGATAGTATACATGTCTAAGATAATAAGGGTTCACGGAAGAGAGGTTCTGGATTCAAGGGGAAACCCTACAGTTGAAGTTGAGGTTGAGCTGGAAAGTGGGGCTGTAGGGAGAGCTATAGTTCCGAGCGGAGCTTCTACCGGCGAGCGTGAAGCTCTTGAGCTTCGCGATGGTGAACAAGATAGATTTTTAGGCAAGGGGGTTCTGAAGGCTGTGGATAACGTAAACGGTGTTATCGCTAAGGCCCTTAAAGGCTTGGAACCCTATAACCAGAGGGAGATAGATGAAATACTGATAAACCTCGATGGTACGGAAAATAAAAGTAATCTCGGAGCAAATGCTATTTTGGGAACCAGTATGGCCGTAGCAAGAGCAGCAGCACAAGAACTCGGAATCCCCCTTTATGAATACCTCGGCGGAAAATTCGGATACAGAATGCCTGTTCCGTTGATGAACGTAATAAACGGAGGAGCTCACGCTGACAATAACTTGAATATTCAGGAGTTTATGATAGTTCCCGTTTGTGGCGGTTCCTTTAAAGAAGCTCTACGGGCAGGAGTAGAAACTTTTCACAATCTAAAAAAGATTCTCAAAGAAAAAGGTTATTCAACAAACGTAGGAGATGAAGGGGGATTTGCTCCCAATTTAAATTCCTCCGAGGAAGCCCTCGATATACTTCTCCAAGCTATTGAAAAGGCAGGGTATAAACCCGGGGAAGATATACTACTCGCTCTTGATGTTGCATCTTCGGAATTCTACGAGGATGGTATATACAAGTTTGAAGGTAAAAGTTTGAGAGCGGAGGAAATGGTAGGGTTTTACGAAAAACTGATAAACAAATACCCTATAGTTTCCCTAGAAGACCCGATGAGTGAAAACGACTGGGAAGGTTGGAAACTTATTACCCAAAAACTGGGAAATAGGGTTCAACTTGTGGGAGATGACCTTTTCACAACAAACCCGAAGATTTTGAAGAAGGGAATTGAAGAGGGAGTAGCGAACGCTATACTTGTAAAACTGAACCAAATAGGTACGGTTTCAGAAACTCTGGATACGGTTATGCTTGCAAAGGAAAAGGGATACTCCGCGATAATATCTCACCGTTCAGGAGAAACCGAAGATACCTTCATATCCCATCTCGCTGTAGCTACCAACTCGGGACAAATAAAGACAGGTTCTGCTTCCAGAACCGATAGAATTGCCAAGTATAACGAACTCATCAGGATAGAGGAGAGGTTAGGAGATGGAGCCATCTTCTGGGGAAGGGAAGAATTTTCAAAATTCCTTTCATAAAAAGCTTTTCCTTCTCTTCTTTTTTTTACTTTTAATAAACACTTTTGTTAACCTGTTTATAACAAAACCTAACATATTTGACTTGTTAAGGTTAAGTAAACTGAATAGGAAAATGGATGAAAAAATAAAAAAGGAGATTAAAGAAAATTTGAGATTAAAGGCGCTTTACGAAGAGATAAGAAAAAATCCCAAAGAAGTTAAAGAAAGATTTATAAGGGAATATTTGTTCAAAATCAAGGGAGGAGAAAAGATTTACATAATAGAGCGATAATTACTTTACAACGCTGAGAACCTCGCTACTCGTGGTAATCCCTTTTAGGATTTTTTCTATGCCATCTTCGAGCATGGTTTTGAAACCTTTCTTTTTCGCCTCATTTCTTATGTCGTTAGCATCTTGAGTATGATTTATCAGCTTTTTTAGTTCTTCGTCAATCTCCAGAACTTCGAATATACCTGTTCTTCCTCTGTATCCCGTTCCAAGGCAATGTTCACATCCTTTTCCCCTGTAGAAGGTATAATCTCTCTCTGGAAGTCCCAGTTCCCTGAGTTCTTCTTTGTTAGGTTTATAGGGTTCCTTACAGTGAGGGCATATTTTCCTTACAAGTCTCTGTGCTATCACCCCTTCAACTGAAGAAGCTATTAAAAAAGGCTCTATTCCCATATCCTTGAGACGAGTTATAGCTGAAGGTGCGTCATTTGTGTGTACTGTGGATAAAACTAGGTGTCCTGTCAAAGCAGCTTGAACTGCTACTTCTGCTGTTTCAGGGTCTCTTATTTCACCTACCATTATTACGTCCGGGTCTTGTCGGAGGATTGCCCTCAGGCCCTGAGCAAAAGTAAGTCCTACCTTGGGATTTACTTGTATCTGACTTATTCCCTTCATCTGATATTCCACAGGGTCTTCTATTGTTATTATGTTCCTTTTTGGATTTCTTATATGGAGTAGCATAGCGTAAAGAGTTGTTGATTTCCCGGCACCAGTGGGACCTGTGACGAGAACTATACCGTAAGGCTTTTCTGCAAGCTTTCTCACCTTTTCCTCATCTTCGGGAGAAAGACCCAGCTCTTTAAGGGTAAGAAGCTGTCCCGTTTTTTCAAGAAGCCTGAGAACCACCCTTTCACCGAATACAGTAGGCACAACGGAAACCCTTATATCGTAATCCTTTCTCCCTATCTTCACTCTGATTTTTCCATCTTGTGGAATCCTTTTCTCCGCTACATTCAATTTTGCCATGACCTTGATACGGGAAACCACCTCCTGATAGGTTAACGGAGGAATTTTCATGTAATCATGAAGAACACCGTCCATACGAATCCTAACAATAGTTTCATCCTCGTAAGGTTCGAAATGTACATCCGACGCGGAAACAGAAGAAGCCTTTATCAAAATCGTATTTACCAGTCTTACGGCAGGAGAGGAATCCTTCTGGAAAAGAATATCAACATTCTCTTCAGCGGTTTCTTCCTCTTCTTCCACTAATATCTCTTCTTGAGAAATTCTTTCTTGTATGAGTTTCGCATATTCTTCAGGTTCTACTACCTTAATCTTTACATCCTTTCCTTTTTTAAATCGAAGCTCCTCTATTGAGTAGGGATTGAAGTTATCGGGAACTATTACCAATATCTCTTTTTCATCTTCATACTCTACGATGTAATCTAAACTTTCACTCAATTCTGACATTTATCTCCTCCCTTTTTCCTCTTCTGATAAGTACTACTTTTAAATTAGGTTCGTTCCTAATCATCTGCAGTATTCTAAAAGCATCTTCACCGCTGGTAATGGTCATGTTGTTTATAGAAACGAGAATGTCTCCTCTTCTTATGCCCATTCTGTGAAAGATACTACCCGGCTTTACCCATTCAAAAATAAAGCCTTCTGTTTTACCTCCTCTCACATAGGGAACCAGACGAATCTGTGTAAACATTTTTGCCGGGTCTTTAGTTATCCTTTCTATTTCTCTTTTGCTAACAACAATTTCCCTTTGTGGAAAATCGTAAGTCCTTCTGGTGGAGATTTTTCCTTCCTTCATCTTTTCAGGTTCAAAGGGTATTTCAAATTCCCTACCGCCCTTTCGGAAAACAGCCCTATCTTTTTTTACTCTGGAAAGCGTATAACCTTTATAATCCTTTCCCTTTTCAAGAAATACATATTTATTGCCATCCAAAAGAATTACCCCTTCAAGGCTGTCTGATAAAATTAAGCCCTTGATTTTAAAGGAAAGAGCGGAAATATTCTCAGAGGTGGGTTTACTATTTTTTACCTTAATTTCTTCCGTATAGTTAAAAAACTTTTCAAAACTCTTTGCCACGCTTACAGCACTTATTTCCTTTTCTTCCTTTACCTTGGGTACAAATTGAACTTTTAAAGATTCTTTGAATAAAAAGAAAGAGATTAATAAGCTTACCGCAACTCCCGAGGAGAAGGCAAAGCCTATGGCGTATATTATCATCTTACCATCTTTTCCATTATCTTTATTATCTTATAAAAGTTCAAAAAGGAACAACCTCAGGCCTAGGAAAGCCGTTAAAGTTTGAAGCATAAACTGTTGTATAAGCTCCGGTGGAGAGAATATAAAGAAAATCACCAATTTGAGGTTCAGGAAGGAAAACGTTTTTCGCTACTACATCCATACTATCACAAGAAATACCGCCTATAGTCCATTCCTTCAATTTTCCTTCCCTTTCAATGTAGAAGGGATATCTGATTCCTCCGAGTGCTTCCGCCAGTCCGTTGAAAACTCCTGTGTCTATGTAAATCCAGTTTTCTTCTCCCCTTGTGGCTTTTCCTATTACCCTTGTAATCATAAGACCTTGGTCTCCTACAATTCCCCTTCCCGGTTCTATCTGGAGTTCGTAGGGTTGGACTGGAAAGTATTTCCTCATTAAACCTTTTACGTAATAAGCTATATCCTCTATACTGAGAGCTTCGTAATTGTACCTTACCGGCAGACCTCCTCCTATGTTTAGCATCTGGAGTTTAAGTCCTTTTGCCCTGGCTTTCTCCCAAAGCTCTGCAGAAAGCTTTACCGCAATAAACCAATTTCTCAAATTATTACACTGGGAACCTACGTGAAAGGTTATTCCGTATGGAATTAATCCCAAGTTATTGGCGTATTCAAGTATTTCAAGAGCTGTATCTGTATCCACACCAAATTTTCTCGAAAGAGGCCAATCACTTCCTTCATTGGGAACGGCAATTCTGACGTAAACCTTTGAACGTGGTGCTATCTTCTTTATTTTTTCAACTTCTGTAAAACTGTCTACCGCAAAAGTCCTAACCCCTACAGAGTAGGCGTAATCTATGAATTCAGGAGGTTTTACTGGATTACTGGAAATTATCCTTTCTACCTTTCCCCCTAAATTAATAACCTTCTTGAGTTCTTCAGATGAAGCTACTTCAAAACCTGAACCTACTTCCACGAGGGCTTTAATAACTCTGTCATCATCGTTAGCTTTTACAGCGTAATAAACGTTAAACTCCGCAAAGTTGTATTTAACTTTCAGATATTTCTTTTTTACACCTTCTATATCCATAAGGAGAACAGGGGTCTTTTCGGGTTTTAAAAGCTTCTCTATCCTTCCTCTTCTTTCGTTGACAAAATCCGTAAAGTACTTCTTGGCAAAGTTAAACTGAATCTCTCCTAAGGTTATAACTCCAGTCATTCTGAAAAATATATACAAAAATTTTTATATTTATATACTATGGCAGGGCATAGTCACTGGGCTCAGATTAAACACAAGAAGGCAAAGGTTGATGCACAAAGGGGTAAACTCTTTAGCAAATTAATAAGGGAAATAATAGTAGCAACAAGACTGGGAGGACCCAATCCTGAGTTTAATCCGAGATTGAGAACCGCAATAGAGCAAGCTAAGAAGGCTAATATGCCCCTTGAAAATATAGAAAGGGCTATAAAAAAGGGGGCAGGAGAACTCGGTGGAGAGCAATTTGAAGAGGTTATATACGAAGGATACGCTCCCGGCGGAGTAGCCGTAATGGTAATGGCTACAACCGATAATAGGAATAGAACTACGTCCGAAATCAGACATGTATTCACTAAATACGGTGGTAATTTAGGTTCTTCCGGTTGTGTATCTTATCTATTCGAGAGGAAAGGATATATAGAAGTTCCTGCACGTGAAATATCGGAGGATGAACTGCTTGAAAAAGCTATTGAAGCTGGAGCAGAAGATGTTCAACCCGGAGAAGAGATACACATAATCTATACAGTTCCTGAAGAACTTTATGACGTAAAGGAAAACCTTGAAAAGGCTGGTGTTCACGTAGAAAAGGCGCAAATCACTTGGAAACCCCTTTCCACAGTTCAGATTACCGATGAAGAAATAGCCCAGAAGGTAATAAAACTCCTCAACGCTCTGGAAGATTTAGACGACGTCCAACAGGTAATAGCAAACTTTGAAATACCCGAAGAAATTTTCCAAAAAATCAGTTGATTATACCAAGAGTAAAGGAACGGTTTTCCCAACTTGACAAAGCTTTAAAACTTTCTGACAATGAGTTTTATGCAATTCCTCAAGGGGGATAAGGTTTTTAACTTTCTATTGGGACTTATATACGGCTATAGAACTTCCGATATTGATATGAAAATCAGGCCCATTTCTGACTTCAAAGAAGAAGATTTCAAAGACTTCACTATCTATTACTTAAATAAGAATAAGGGAGAGGTAAGTAAGGGGGAAAGACTTAAAGAGTATACCCATATAGTTGCCCTGAAAGAAGACCTCGAAACCAAAAAGGTGAGGATTTTTATTTTCAAGAGAATTAAATAAGTAGTATTATGACTTTACAGTTGATATAGAGAGGTTGTCCCAACTGCGGGGGAGTAATAAGCTCTGACAGACTGATTTGGGAAGGAAAGTTTACGAGTTTCTTGTAGAGAAGTTCCCATATTGGGCAAGCGAAGAGCTTACGAGACAACTTGAAGAAGCTATGGACAAAATAGAAAGCGGTGAAATAGATTATATAGAAGTTTTAAAAGAAGTACATAAGATTAAAAACCTAGATGAAAGAGCAGGAGAGAGCACATTAGTTTTACTCTCCTCCGTATTCTACACTGTCTATTTCTTCCATAAATTGCTCTATAGCAAAGGTTAAGAACTCTTTAATTTCTTTAACATCCTTCTTTAGAATTTCCGGAGGTATTTCTATTTTCTTTTCAAATACATCACCATCTCCCGCTTTGTATATCACCTTTATATAAGGGTACTTTGGAGTGTATCCAGGAGTAATACCTACTTCACAACCTTCGTCTTTAGCTACATCGTCAAAACAAACATCTATCTCTATATTCGGTTCTACCATTAAATCTTTAATTTCCTCCGCAAGTTTTTTCAACTTTTCGACTTCTTCGTTGCTAAAAGTCATAAACCACCTCCCAAAAAAATTATAATAGCCTTTCCAAAACGTTAGGTTAATAAATGTTCACTCAGTAAAAGTTGAATAAAAAAGAAGAAAAAGGGTTTAAGATTTGGCCGTAGCCTTGGGTGTAACCATTACCATTTCTATACAGTGTCTTTTCAATAGGTCTGAACAAACATAAACACAAATTTCACAACCTTTACATCTGTCGTACCAGACCCAAGCACTATTAGTACTGGATTTAAAGTTCAAACAGTTTGGTTCAGGACAGAAGAGAACACACTGTTTACAGTTATACTTAGCACATTCGTTTTCCTTAACATCAGCCACAAAATACATCTATGTTTACCTCCTCAGGTTTTCACCTCTTCTGTTTCCGTTTCTACCCAGCCGTTTTCTTCAGCAAGTTTTATTGTGTACTTTATAACTTCCATATTCTTTGCAAGAAGTTCTTGTTTTTTCTTGAATTTCTTTTCAATTGCAGAGTCGAGAGCCGTTGTACCACCTGAAGCTACGAATGTACCACCTAAGAATCTTTCTATGAGTGCCTTTTCTATATGTTCGAGGTTTACCAATCTGGTAATTCCGAAGAAGAGTCCTATCATAGCCATGTTTGTAGCGAGTTCTGTTCCTGCTATATCTCTTGCTATTTGGGTTGCCGGAATCATATAAATCCTCGCGTTTAAATCCTCGAGAACTTTCTTATCTTCGTCGGGAATTATATCAACATCGGAGTTAATAATAACCATACCGTTCTCTTTTAGACCATAGTAGAAAGGCATTGTATAGGATTTACCGTGAGTAATAACCTGAGGGTGATAAATCATTATAACGTTTGGATAAACAACTTCACCAACTTCGTAAATAGGTTGGTCAGAAACTCTAACGTAAGCTTCTACGGGAGCCATTCTCTTCTCAGAACCGAAGAAAGGAACAAGAGAAGCGTACTTTCCAGCAGCAGCCATAGCATTACCTAAAATGTGGGCAGAGGTAACAACCCCCTGCCCACCAACACCGGCAATTCTTATGTTATATCTTTTCATTTTTTAACCTCCTGCTTTTCTTTCCTTTCGAGCTCCTCGAAGAATTCTTTTACTTCATCGGTCATCCATTCATAGAACTTGAAGTCTTGCTTTTCTCTCTTTCTTGCATCAGCGAGAACCTCCCTGGTAGGAATTGAGTATTCGATATTACAGGATGTGTAAGCGTGGATAAATGTAGGTCCGAAATGTCTTGCAGCGAGAATAGCCCTTCTTATTGTCTTAGCTATCCTCTTGGGATTTGTAGGTGATATTCTCGCAACGTAAACACATCCCGCAGTTTTAGCGAGTTCTACTGCGTTAATCTTGTCAAATTTCTTTCCTAGGGGTGCCATTTTGAGTTGAATTCCTTTAGGAGACATTCCACTTTCTTGTCCGCCTGTGTTTCCGTATACTTCGTTGTCAACCATTATAGTTGTGAATTTTTCTCTTCTGAACCATGAGTGCATTGTCATACCGAAACCGATATCTATGAGACCACCGTCCCCGGCTATTACTACAACGTCCTTAACTTTGTCAGGGAATCTTATAGAAAGGGCTCTTTTGAGTCCTGAAGCAACTGCGTTTGTATCACCGTAGTTTCCGTATATGAAAGGTACTGCCGCTTGGGATAATGCGAGTCTTGCACATCCTGCTGTCCCGAGAACTATTGTGTCTTCCGGATTGGGAAGAGCTGCGTAGAACACCCTTATAAAGTAAGCCATGTAACATCCGGCACACATCGGGTGTTCTTCTACGAGTTCTTTAAATTGGCCCATCTGCATTACGTCTACTTGTTTTCCGAATGGGCCGTACTTAACCAGGTCTACGTAGTCCCTGGGCATGTATTTTTCAAAACCTGGAGAAATTCTTACATATTCCAATCCCATAGCTACACCTCCTTAAGATTTTTAAACAACGGTCTTCTTTTCCTTCTTAATACCAAAGGCTTTATAAATTTCGTCCATGATAAGTTCAACCGGTAGTGTCATACCACCGTAAACTCTGGGACCATCTACAACTATTCCGCTGTTGGGTATTGCGGCTTTGACTTCTTTTGCCAACCATCCTACGATGTTGTGTTCGGGAACTATTACAGCTTTTGCGTTTTTGAGAACTTCCCTAAGTTCATTTGTCGGAAACGGTCTGAGAGATTTTATCTTTACAAGACCTACATTTAAGCCTTCCATAGTAGCATATCTTTGAGCTTCTCTACCTTGAGCCGCAGCACATCCGGAAGCAACTATAAATACTTCTGCGTCCGGATTAACAACTTCTATAAGACCCCCGAGATAGTGTTTTATCCACTTAGCCGCTCTTCTATTAGCAGACCAAACTTCCTGTTGCCATACTGCGTGAATCAGATAGCTCATAAAATTTGACTTTTGAACCGGAGCATCCCTCTGAATTCTCGCAGGTGGAATTTCACAGTCCGTCGGAGGAACCGGAGCTTTGTATGGGTCTCTCGGAGGTAGTTTCATATCTTCGGGAGGAAGATCTACATACCCCTTAGCGTGTGTTACGAAGAATCCCTCTGTAGCAACAACTACAGGAAGGTAAACGTCTACCTTTTCGGAAATTACAAAACCTGCCAGTGTGAAGTCAAAAACGTCCTGTTGATTTTCAGCGTGAAGAACTATTAAACCTGCGTTTAGCAGGTAAGCTATTTCAACGTTATCAGGCTGGATAGATAAGGGAGCGTTTACAACCCTTGTCATTATTCCTAATACTGCGGGAATTCTATGTCCAGGCCATGATGCTATAGCTTCAAGTCCTCTGAGTAGTCCGGGACCTGACGTTGCGGTAAAGGCTCTTGCTCCACCTCTTACCGCTCCGGCAATAGCAGACATTGCTCCGTATTCTTCTTCTGCTCTATAGTAATCCTTAACATATCCTTGCGCATAAAGGTCTCCAACGAGGTGCATTGTCTCGGATTGGGGAGTAATTGGGTAAGCTATAGCAACGTCAACGTTAGCTCTCTTTACCGCTTCTGCAAAAGCCTGAGAACCTGTTATAAATTTTCTCTCCCTGGGAGCTTCTAAAATTAAATATTCTGGCTCAACAACTCTCTGCTCAGGCATACCACACCTCCTAAAAGTTAATTACTCACTCTCTTCTACAATTTCACCTCTTCTGGGAATAAGAAGGTATGCATACTCTCCGAAGTCCAGAGGAGATACCTTGACCCACTCTTCTTTGGGCAGGGATGGGTTTTCCGGTGGTAGTTTGGGTTCCCATTCTATTCCCATTTCCTTTCTAACTTCTACGAGAACATCTCTGAATCTTCTTATTTCATCCGCATGTACATCTCTTAATGAAACCATAGCATCCTCGTGGCCCATTTCACCGCAAAGAGCTATGGTATAACAGTTTGTACCTGCTCTAATCATTCTGAGAGAGAGGTTAGCGTAGTGACAGTGAACACCTACAAATATACAAACTTCAATTCTATTGTGAAGTATCGTAAGATTGGGGTGATTCGGATTTATTTCCGCTTCAGGGTCTATTTTTGGATACTTGGGTCTGTAGTCCGGCATAGGGATTATTCTGCAGTTGGGTATTTCCATAGCGAGTTCTAAAACGGCCTTAGCTTTTTCCATTGCATCTGCATTCCATCCCCATAAAACCAGTGGACCCGGGAATATGGTGGGATTTTTCCTTGTGAGTAATGCCTTTGCCGCTTCTCTCATAGCGGTTTCTTCATCTACAATCTCACCGTAAAGAAGAGCTTTACCAGGCGGTGGTAAATCACATCCTTGGAAAGATGCAGGATTAGGTATGTATCCTTCAGGTCCAGGTTGAATAGGATTCCTTTCAGCCATACATGACCTCCACGTCTTAATTTTGTATGCGTTTAGTAAAAATACAATATAAGAAAAAAGATAGTATGAGCAAGGTCAAAAACAAAACAGAGTTTTAAGTGTAAATCACATCAAATTTGAGGTTGTAAAGTTCTTTTATCTTCTTTGATATTTTTAGGAAAAAGTCATAAGCTTCTTCTTTCGAATCGAAGAAACCTATTCTGAAACGAACCTCACTTATGTCAAAGGGTTTCTCTGGATTCCATCTGTTCCCATATCTGGGTTTATCCGATTCATATATATCCGCAAAGTTGTTAAATGGATCTACGTAAACTATCCATCCTTCTCCTTGAACTTCTTGTAAATTAGCCTTTACGGTCTGGGCTATTTCGGAATTTGTTGCTTCAAAGCCAACTTTATCGCATATCTCCTTAACCGGAACACCGTACCATTTGAGATCCTTATCAGCTTCTAAAAGGAATAAATTCATATTACCCAGCTCTTCGCATATTAATTTAAGTATTCTTCCCCACATAAAGCATAATTATTTCACAAAAACTTTTAAAAAGTCGTTTTAAGTTAATGGGTCAAAATAACTGCTTACCGGGAAACGATTGTAATATTTCTCTCCAGTGTTAATATTAAACATTACACTGATAAGAGTTAATAAGTACTTTCTTACAAATCGGGTTATAATATATATGTGAAAACTTCAAACTGAAAGGAGGTATTAAAATGGGAGATGTTATGATTTCAATAATTACTATTGCTCTTCTTCTTGGGCTTATACCCCTATTTACTGCATTGTTTAAGTTCTGAATGTGGTTTTAACCTCGTTTTACAAGTTTACTAAAAAATAGATAATTAAAATTGTATAAAAAGTGTTGTAATTTTTTAAGGGGAGGAGATGGTTGGGGCGGAGTGCATTTATTAGAGTTTCTGGTATTTTAATACTATTCTTGAGTTTATTGTTCGTTTCCTGCGGAAAGAAAGTAAAATATGCCGAAGAAGGTAGAGTTTTTACAGGGCGATGTAAAAAAGTTGTATACACTAAAGTTTATTACTGCCCTACTAAATACGCTTACACCAACAAATTTCAGCATCTTAGCAAAATTAAAATCGTAAATCCAAAAAACGGAAGAAGTATAAAAATTGTTGTAAGATTTAACCGAAAGGTCGACGGTATATGCCTGCCGAAGAGATACAGAAAGTATTTGGGAAAACCTTTTGTAGGAAAAGCCTATTTGCTTAGATGCGGCGAAAATGGTGTTAAAAAATGTCCAAAGGTAATAAGAGGATACGCCTCATGGTATGGTCCTAAATTTCACGGAAGGAGAACCGCATCGGGAATCAGGTTTAACTCTTACGGTTTATACGCGGCACACAGGTATTTACCCTTTGGTACTATTCTCGAAGTGAAAAATTTAAAAAATGGAAGAAAAGTAAGGGTTGAGATTGTAGATAGAGGTCCCTACGTTAAGGGAAGACATCTGGATTTATCCTACGGTGCGGCGAAGAAGTTAAAAATGATTAGGGACGGTGTAATTCCTTTTGAGGCTAAAGTCATACGTTGCGGCTATTGAAATCGTTTATATTAAAAACTTGTAAAGATGTGCGGAATAGCCGGTGTGTTCAATTCTCCTTACGCATCCGAGTATGTTTTCTTTATGATTTACTCCCTGCAACATAGAGGACAAGAAAGTGTAGGAATAAGCTCTTCCGATGGCAGTGATATTTACACCGTGAAGAAAACCGGAAGGGTTCTTGAAGCTATAAAACAGGAAGACCTGGAAAAGCTAAAGGGAAATATAGCTATAGCCCATGTCAGGTATTCAACGGCGGGAAATGCCGGAGGGGTAAATGCTCAACCAATAGTAAAGGAAACACCCCTGGGTAAAGTTGCGGTAGTTCATAACGGAAATCTTGTAAATTTTCTCTCCCTTAGAAAAGAACTTGAAAATAAAGGTATCAATTTTGAATACAACTCGGATACAGAGCTTTTCTTAGCTTTACTTGAAGAGGGAAAAACCTTTGTTCCCAAAAATTTAGAAATCCACCCGAGAGATAAGGAAGTACTTCCCTATATTCTTTACGTTCTCAGCAGGGTAAAAGGAGCTTACAGTTTACTTTTTCTGTTTAAGGATAGACTAATAGCTGTAAGGGACCCTTACGGTTTTAGACCTCTTGTTATAGGAAGAAAGGACAAAGCTATTCTTTTTGCATCCGAGAGCTGTGCTTTTGATATATTGGAAGCAGACTTCTGGAGAGAAGTTGCTCCGGGAGAGGTACTCATCCTGGATGAAGAGGGAATAAGGAGTTACAGGATTTTAAATAATTCTGAAAGAAAGGCTAAATGTATTTTCGAATTCGTTTATTTTGCAAGACCGGATAGTTATATCTTTGAGGAATGGGTTTATAACGTAAGAAAAGAGATGGGAAAACAGCTGGCGAGAGAGGATAATGTGGAAGCCGATGTAGTAATTCCTGTACCTGATTCAGGAATAGTACCAGCTTTAGGATATGCTGAGGAAAAGAATATTCCTTTTGAGTACGGGCTTATCAGAAACCACTATGTCGGTAGAAGTTTTATAGAACCTACACCTGAGCTCAGAAATCTTAGGGTTTTGATGAAGCTTTCACCTAACAGGTCGGTTCTAAAAGGAAAAAGAATAGTGGTTATAGATGATTCTCTCGTTAGGGGAACCACTTCTAAAAGAATAGTGAGTATGTTAAGGCGTGCGGGGGTAAAGGAAATACACATGCGTATAGCCTCTCCTCCCGTTGTCGGACCCTGTTATTACGGTATAGATACACCTACTAAGGAGGAATTGATAGCCAATAGAATGCCTATAGAGGATATCGCTAAATTTATCGGTGTGGATAGCCTGAAATACCTATCCCTGGAAGGCCTCCAGCGGTGTGTCAAAAGTGTAAATGAGTTCTGTGATGCTTGTTTTAGTCTTAATTATCCGGTGGAAATAGTTGATTGTATTAAGAGGAAAGTAACGAGATGAGTATTGTAAAGCTGACCGAAATACATTTTGAGGTTAAAATCCGCCGTTCTTCTACTCGAGTAATTGATTGTAAATATTTTCCTCGGCTCCTTCTATAAAAAAACTCCTGAATTTGCTTGAAAATGTATCCCTATTGTTTAAAAGATTCTCTAAACCCCTTAAAATCTTTTCAGGCGTTGCTTTCTCCTGCCTTATTACTATACCTCCTCCCAGTTCTTCAATTTCTTTAGCGTTGTAAAATTGATGGTCATCTACAGCGTAAGGAAAAGGAATAAAAATGGAAGGAATAGCATAGCATGAAAGTTCCGTTATAGCTGAAGCTCCAGCTCTACTTATCGCAAAATCGGAAGCCGAAAATACTATATTCATCTCAAGAGAAAAGGGAATTATTTTTAAATTTTCCCTTTCATAATGCTTGAATTTCTCGTAATGGGATTCACCGCTTATCAAAAGTATTTGAATCTCCGGAGGTAATTTATCACAAATCTTTACCGTAAGTTCATTTAAAAATAACGCTCCCTGTGAACCCCCAAAAATGAGAAGTGTGTACTTTTCCGGATTCAGTTTAAGCTTTTCTTTAGCTTCTTCTTTGGAAACCTTTCCCTTTACTTCTTTTCTTAATGGCAATCCTGTTCTTATTGCCGATTTGAAATACCTTCTGGTGTATTCAAATGTGATAAATACCTTCTCTGCTTTCTTTGATAAAAGTCTATTGGTTCTGCTGGGAATAGAATTCTGTTCGTGTACGTAAAGTTTTTTACCTTTGATAATCGCATTCAGTCCTAAGGGTAAGGATGTATACCCTCCGAAAACTAAAGCTTTGAAATCTTCCGTTAAGAATCTGTTTATTTCTCTTTGTGAAGATATAAAGCTTAAAACTGCTTTTAACTTATCCTTCATCCCTAAACCTCTGAAGGGGTATACATTTAAAAAAAGACTATCCACCTTTATTAAGTCTTTGAGTTTGTATTCTATTCCTCTTTTTGCTCCTATGAACTTAATCTTCTCTTTGTTTTTGGCATAATCTATGAAAGCTATTGCAGGAAAGAAGTGTCCGCCTGTTCCTCCTCCCGATACTGCAATCATTTCGAATATTTTAAACTGTTAAGTTATGAAGCCTCTCGTTGGGGTTATAATGGGTAGCATTTCTGACTGGGAGTATATGAAAAGAGCTGTTGATGTATTGAAAGAATTTAATGTACCCTACGAAGTTAAAGTTGTGTCAGCCCACAGAACGCCCGAACTTATGTACGAATACGCAAAAACAGCCAGAGAAAGAGGTATAGAAGTTATAATAGCAGGTGCAGGCGGTTCGGCACATCTCCCGGGAATGACTGCCTCCATGACAACACTTCCTGTTATAGGAGTTCCTATACCTACAAAGAACTTAGGAGGTGTAGATTCTCTGTACTCTATTGTACAAATGCCAGCGGGTATACCCGTTGCTACAGTAGCTATAGGGAACGCCCAAAATGCAGGACTTCTTGCAATAAGAATATTATCTATAAAGTATCCCGAGTATGCGAAAAAGCTTGAAGATTATATGCAAAAATTAAAAGAAAAAGTGGAAAAAATGAATGAAGAGTTAAAAAAGGAGGTTTAATATGGATTACCACGTTAAGGATTTGAATTTAGCTGAAGAAGGATTAAAGAGAATTGAATGGGCCAAAAGGGATATGCCAGTACTTAGGCAAATCAGAGAGAGATTTGCAAAGGAAAAACCCTTAAAGGGAAAGAGGATTTCTGCATGTCTTCATGTTACTACCGAAACGGCAAACCTTGTAATCACTCTTAAGGAAGGAGGAGCAGAAGTTTATCTTACAGCCTCTAACCCTCTGTCAACACAGGATGATGTTGCAGCTGCATTGGTGAGGTATTTTGATATTCCCGTATTTGCCATAAGAGGGGAAGACAGGGAAACCTATTATGAACATCTGAGAACTGTTATAGAAAAGGAACCTGATATAGTGATTGACGACGGAGCTGATTTAATATCTACTCTCCATAAAGAGTATCCCGAGCTTTCGGAAAAAGTTTTAGGTGGAATGGAAGAAACCACCACCGGAGTTATAAGACTCAGGGCTATGGCTGAGCAGGGAGTGCTCAAGTTCCCGATAATAGCTGTAAATGACGCTTACACTAAACATATGTTTGATAACAGACACGGAACGGGTCAATCAACAATAGATGGAATATTGAGAGCTACGAACAGACTTATCGCCGGTTCCTATTTCGTGGTTGCCGGATACGGATGGTGTGGAAAAGGTGTAGCTTTGCGTGCAAGAGGTATGGGAGCAATAGTTATAGTCACGGAAGTAGACCCTATAAAAGCCCTTGAGGCGAGAATGGACGGATTCTTAGTAATGCCCATGAGTGAAGCCGCAAAACTGGGAGATTTCTTTGTAACGGTTACCGGAAATATTCACGTAATCAGAAAAGAGCATTTTGAAGTTATGAAAGATGGAGCTATAGTTGCCAACAGCGGACACTTTAATGTGGAGATAGATATTTCCGCTCTCGAAGAGATGGCGGTGGAAAAGAGAGAAATCAAACAGGAAGTTAAAGAGTATAAATTATCCGACGGAAGAAGGATTTACCTGCTGGCTGAGGGAAGATTAGTTAACCTTGCAGCGGCGGAAGGACACCCGGCATCCGTTATGGATATGTCTTTCTCTAATCAAGCTCTAAGTGCGGAATATATAGCTAAAAATCCAAATAGTTTAGAGAAAAAGGTTTACAGAGTACCCAGGGAAATAGATGAAGAAGTTGCAAGGTTAAAATTAAAATCCCTTAATATTCAGATAGACGAGCTTACAGAGGAACAGAAAAAGTACTTAAGTTCCTGGGAAATAGGAACGTAGTTTTTCTTTAGCTTTCTCTTAACCATTTTTTTATAACCATAGCAACCCTTTCCGGTTCATTCCTTGCTATCTCGAGGAGTTCCTCATAGGGGCTCTTTTTCCTTACCTCTTCAACCATGGAAACTGTAGGAGTTGTAGCAGGTGTCGGAGAAGGGGCTTTTCCTTTAATAAGTCTGAGTAAGCCAAAGACAATTAAACCGAGAATCAGAAGAGATACAAGCGCTATAACTCCATAGATATAGAGAGGCACAGTAGGTTTTTCCTCAACTGTAGGTGGCTTTGTAAAGGGCAAACTTATTACCGATATTCTGTCTCCCCTTTTTGGGTCAAGTCCTGCAGAAGCTATTATGAGATTCTTTAAATCTTCCACATTTACTTGTAAATCTTTATCTATAATTACGCCGACACTTATTCTTTTGACCTTTATAGTGTTATCTTCGTAGTATATTTCCCTTTTACTCACCTCATAATTTGTTATGGTTTCCTTTCTTTCGGTAATTACCTCTCCACCTTGACCGGCTCCAGTTGCGGGCGGAATGTTTGCTTGTGTTCCGGGAATCCCCATAGCTTGTGAAGTTATAGTTCTCTCTTTCTTCTTTTGTTCACTTACAACTGCAGTTAGGTCAGGGTCATACAATTCTTCTCTCTTCTTTATTGAAGAAAAATCAAGTTCCGCAGAAACGTTTACTTTCGCTTTTCCGTATCCCAGAACGCTTTCAAGGGTTCTCTGTATTTTTCTTTCTATATTTTTTTCAAACTCCCTTTTTATTTTCAGCTGCGATACTTGTAAGTGGGAATTTTCTTCATCAAAGTAAGCCGTTAAGTCTCTCCCTTTATCATCTATGACTACAACCTGTGAAGGTTTCAGGTTTTCTACACTTCCAGCAACGAGATTTCTTATAGCTTTTACCTGTTCACCAGAAAGCTCACAACCGGGTTTTAGTTTCACAAATACCGAAGCCTTCGCTTCCTTTTCTTCCCTTATAAAAATACTTTTTTCGGGAAGCACTATATGAACCCTTGCGTAATCAACACACTCCAGGCTCGTTATAGTTCTCGAAAGCTCTCCTTCAATAGCCCTTTTGAAGTTGACCAGTTGCTGAAAACGTGATAATGCTATACCACTTTTATCAAAAAGCTCATAACCCACTATCCCCTTTTTAGGGACCCCCTTTGCCGCGAGTTTTATTCTCAATTCCCTTGCCACACTTTCCGGAACGTAAATAGTTCTGCCGTCCGGGGAAATTTTATATTTTATGCCTTCTTTATCAAGCTCGGTTACTACACTATTTAAATCTTCTGCAGACAGGCCGGTATACAGGACTGTATAGTTTTCTTGTGTCAAGTATATTAACGCTACAGCTACGAGCGAAAGTAATAATAAAGGTAAGCCTATTGATAGGGTCTTTTGAAATGGGGTGAGTTTGTTAAATTTACCTCTTAAGAGTTTAAAGTACTCTTTGAGTTTATCCATTTTAAACTTGCATCTTCATAAGTTCCTTGTAAGCTTCAAGGAGTTTGTTTCTGACCTCTATCAGCAGATTTAAAGCTACCTTAGCCTTTTCCGCTTCCAGTACTATTTGGTGTAGAGGTATGTCTTCTCCACGGAGAACCCTTTTCTTAAGATTTTTGGACCTTAACTGTTTCTCGTTAACCCACTCTACAAAGCTCTTAAAATTTTCCACTATATCTTTTTCCTGAAGAAGCTGCCGATTCACAAAAAGAGAAGGTATAAATCCTAACTTCTTTACTTCCATGCCTCAAAAGTTCTTTCAAAAATTTCTTTAGTCAAGGTAAAAGCCTTTAGGTTTGCCTCATAACTTCTCACCGCAGTAATCATATCAACCATCTCTTTAACGGGTTCTATATCGGGAAGCCTTACGTACCCTTTCTCATCCGCGTTCGGGTTATCCGGGTCGTAAATGAGTTTGAAGCCAGGAAGTTCCCGGATTTCCTTAACCACAACATAAACCTCTGAAGAATCTTTTGGATTTTCTACCGCTTGGAATAAGGGAACTAATCTTTGAAAGGGTGTTCCGTCGCTTTTGTAAGCCTCATAATTTGCAAGATTAGATGCTATAGTATTCATTCTTACCCTTTGTGCATACATTCCGTAAGCACTCAAATCAAGGGCATCAAATATATCCATCATTCAGCCCTCCCTTTAATAACCCTATTCAGGGTATTTAAGCTGCCTGTAGAAAACTTCAAGTAGATTTCATAAGCCAACCTATTTTTTACCAGCTGAGCAATTTCTCTTTCTATACTTACATTGTTTCTGTCATTTCCCTTAATACTACTTTTATCCTCTACTATCTTGACCTCAAACTTTCTAAAGTTGTTTATGTGTTTTTCTTTAGTGGTTTTCAAAGGAACATTCGGTTCTTCTACTTTAAAAACTAAATCCCTTCTTCTGTAATTTGGTGTGTCGGCATTTGCGAGATTACTCAAAAGAACCTTATGTCTTTTCCAAGTGTAATCAAGATAGTACTTTAATTCATTTACCCCCCTAAAGATATCCATTCAGCTGCCTCCCCATAATGTTAATATAGCTTCACTCCATAGGTTTTTAAAGCCTTTTGCTTCTTTTACTACAAAATCAACTGTTTTCTTGTCCTGTAATACCTCTGCCAAAACCCCCATCTTAACCAGTGTAGCACCGTAAATATCATCTTTTGCCTTATAATTCTGTAAAAATTCCTTATACATTAATAAAGCCTTTCTATACATACCCTTGTCATAGTAAATATCTCCCGCAAGTCTATACATGTAAGGGAAATAATTTTCAAGTTCCTTATACTCCCTAGCTAACTTCAAGACTTCATCTATATAGGGATTTTCAATAAGGTAATACAGCAGCAACATAGCTTCCAATTTATCTATTCCTTCTAAATTGTTTATGGAATCTTTTAAGAATCTTTTGGCTACTTCTTTTCTACCCTTAGAAAACCAGTATTTAGCTTTAAGAAATTTAAGTTCTGGAGTGTTCGGTAGAAGTTTAGCTATTTTTAAAAATTCCTTATCTCCTGTATATACAAGAGCACGCGCGAGAACAAAGAGGGAATCGGGTTTGTAAAAAATCGTTAAGAAGTTATTCCTATGGGTCTTATACAGATTTACTATAAATTCTGCACTTTCTTCAACATCCATTAGAGAAAGCTTTCGATTTAAAACATCCAATTGTTTTTTAAAAGAAAAGAGTTCCTTATTCATAACAAAATCTGTGTTTTCAAATTTAATTGTTTCCATGAAAACTTTTTCTTCTTCAGAGAGATTTTTACTTTTAAGAGCTTTGTTGTAGAGAGCCAATAGAGAATAGCCCACAATTTTCTTCCCGGTAGAGAGCCATCCTATCTGTAAAATTACATCGTAGTAAAACTTAAAATCCTCGTATCGTTTTAGAAATTCCTCGTTTAGCCAGTAATTGGAGTAGATAACTTTGTAAATAGAGTTGTAAAAAATTTCCTTAAATATCTCCTTGTAAATCTCGTAAGCTTCGGAGAAATTGTTAGTTGCCAGATAAACCTGTGTAAGGTAGTAATTTAGCATTGTTCTGTAAAGTCCAAACTTGTCCAGGTCCTTAGCCCTTAAGAAGAAAAGCATAGAACGCCAAATTTTTCCATTCTTGTAATAAGCCAGACCTGTATAGTAATTGAAGTGAACATCGTATCTAAGAAAAGGATTAAGTTCTAATGCTTTCGTTAAATGTTGCAGAGCTTCTTTATTTCTTCCAAAATCAATACTGTATATTCCGAGAGCAAGGTGATAGAGGTATAAATAATCTTTTGGAAGACTTTTTAGCCTTCTAAGCTCGTTATATCCTGTGTAATCTCCGTAAAGAGCTGAAATGAATGCATATTTTATAAGGTATTTCTTTTTTTTCGTATCCCCGTATAGGTTAGCATATATGTTCATCGCGTCTTCATACCAAGCTACTAAAAGGTATGAGTCTCCCAAAAATTCCCGTTGGAGTATAAGGTATTCGGGCTTTTTATAATAGAAAGTGTATTGATTCAAGTATCCTATTGCGGAAAAAATTCCTTCTTTATTGCCTAAGTGATAGGAATATAGAGCGTAAGTCAAACCGTAATAAAGGTAAGAGAGTTCACCGTATTTACTACTAGGAGCTAAAGATAAAGCCTTTGAAAAGAAAACAAGGGCATCCTCATAATCGTTTAAATGAAGCGCCTTTAAAGCTATCTCGTAATAAATCTTAGATGCTTCTTCTTTATCCGTAGTTAAAGCGTTAAAGGAAAACGCTGAAAGAACTATTACAGCCAGAAGTATTATTGTTCTTGTGAGTAGATTCATCTAATCTTATATTACCTCTATCTTTATTTTTGTCCCTACCGTATATTTCTTGACCATTTATGCTAACGCTTTCCAATTTCACACCAAGGCTCTGAAATATCTGCGAAATTCTCACGACATCGTAAGAAGTTATAAAGTTGGCAAGTTGCTGATTTAAGGTGAACTTAAGCTTTGCTGTATCCTGAAGAAATCTTATTTCAAATCCAAGCTCTTTGAATTTTACCGTTACCTTTTTTTCACCGTCCTTTTCAAAAATTCTAAAATCTTTTAACCTTAAACTTTTCTCAGACTCTTGAACTTTTATCCTTTCTCGGGGTAGTTCTTTTATTTCAATCTGAACAGAGTGATTGATTTCCCCGCTTTTATACTCTTTCCTTTCAGATTTACCTTTGGAAGTTAAGGTTTCTGTTTTAAAGTTTGAATTGTAAAAAAAGCTTTCATGGTAAACCGCTCGGCTTTCATTTTTATATTGCTCAATATTACTGTCCTTTAAATCTAAATTTTTCGAAATTTTTATATCACCCTGCTGGTTTAAGATATAGTTATCAATCTGTGTAGGTATATGTCCTTCTCTGAAGGATTTATGAATAAACCCTAACTCTCCGTTTTTCGCTGAAATTTGGAAATATTTATTATTTCCATCTAGATTTGTGTTAGATGCGAGAAATACAGGATTATTAGTTAAGGGGATATTTAATTTTGGAATGTCGTCTGGAAAATTACTTAAATTTTTCTCATTTTTCCAAGATATATTCTCTCCGTCGTATTCTACTTGCGTATTAGAAAATAATAGGTTTATTGGCAAAATAGCTTGTTTAGAAAACAATGAATTTCCATCAAATTTCTCTGGGGTTTTAGTATCATTAGAAGTTTCTGCTGATTCACTAAGGAGTCTTAGAAATATCTCTAAAAAATCCCCTTCATTAAACTTAAGATTCGAAGAAAAAAACTTTAAACCGTCGATATTAAATGTTTGAAAGATATGAAGTTTTTCTATACCCATACCCCCCACTATACTCTAAATTTATTCCCTACATGGTCTAAAGTCTATTACTTCGAAACCTATGCGATTTGCATAATAAAGTTGTGTTGATTCATAAATTTTTATTATTTCCCTGTCGTCTTTAGGGTTTTTTACACGTACTATAAGTTTTCTCTTATCTTTTCCTACAGTTTCAACTGAACAAACTGGTAAATTATTTCTTTCAGCGTCCATTTTTACAAATCTTGGGAATATATCCCTTTTTACCATAAGATAATCTTCGTAAAGTTTTTTAGCTATACCGTAGAGTTTATGATGTATTTCACTCTTGTCCTTTTGATACCTATACTTTTGATAAAGCATATACAGAGGATAACCGATAGAATTTAATTTATCTACAAATTTGGTATCTATTTTTCCGCTTTTAGCTTCTTGCTCTAACTTTAAAAGCTGATGGTAAATTTTTACTAACTCATCCTTATCCTTTTCATACTCTGCAGGCAAAACAAATCCCATTGTTACCAATAGAGCAGATAATAACTTCATATTACTTTAATATAATCATTTACCTCTCGCGTATAATTGAGTTTTAGGTTGATGATTTTACTTTTTATTTTTGCTTCTCTCTTAATATCAGTGTTCCAGGCTGCAGTATTTACACCAATCTTTGGAACTCTATTTCTGACACCTTCCCTTTCCTTTATATTTATTTTGTTTTCTTCATACTTTATAAGGGAAAAAGCCTTGATATCCGCCTTTTTGATAGGTTTATTCTTAGATGCAATTACTGACAGCTGGGGAATTATTACCCTCTTAAATGTTCTTTTTACTTACATTTACATGTTAATGACTTATACTGTTTTCGTAAGGAATTTATTTGTGGAGTTGTTTACAATCCTTCCTGCTGTAGTGGTCATTAGAAAGATACTTTTAATCTTTATAGTTGAAAGGAGGTTTTTAATAGATTTCACAGTAAAATCGCTAATATTTTCTCTCGCAATAGATTTAATCTTTATTTTGATTTTGTGTAAATTTGTATGTAAAAGGATAAATGAAAAGACGTAGTTTTTTAGTAATGCTTTTATCGGCTATAGGAAGTTTCATCGTTATAACGGTAAATCTTTTCAGGCTTCAAATCCTAGAGGGAAAGAAATACAGGGAACTTTCCGAGAGGAACTATATAAGGAGGAGATATCTCTATCCACCAAGAGGGGACATCTACGACAGGAACGGAAAAAAATTAGCATACGATATACCCCGGTACGTTATGGTGCTAGATGTAAACCGCTTGAGAAAAAAAGAACTTGAAACTGTAATAGAGGAAATTCGTAAGCTTTTTGGAATAGAAATTGATAAGGAAAGAGTCCTCAGAAGAGGTTTTGAACCTTTTGTTGTGAAAATAGACCTTACACCTTCCGAAATAGAAAAGTTCTATAGAAATAAATACAAATTGCCAGGAGTATTTATTGAAGCTATGCCTAAAAGAATTTATCCGCTAAATGACTTGGGTTCCCACGTTAT
>DQVZ01000298.1 GCA_015661465.1 Aquifex aeolicus | reverse complement strand
GCTTGAGCTATCTTTTTAAGAGAAGGACCTACTGTATCAACCGCCGGTTGGTGGCAGGAAGCACATCCTTTGGATTGGAATATTGCTTTTCCATCGGCAGCAAGAGATACACCAGCTACTAACAATCCGGCTAAAATTAGTTTTTTCATGACATCACCTCCTTGAAAGGATGTCCTGTTAAGAATATTTTAATTTCATTTTCCCCTAAATACTTCCTTTTTAATTTCCTCTTCTCTACCGAAAACTCCCATAATGTGGTATCCGTTATCTACGTGAATAACTTCTCCCGTGATTCCCCTTGCCCAATCGCTGCAGAGAAATGCAGCAGTATCGCCAACATCTTCTATAGTTATAGGTTTTCCGAAAGGATTTACTTTTGTTGTATGCTCCATAAGGAGGTGAAAACCGGTAATACTGTAAGCGGCAAGGGTTTTAACAGGACCTGCGGAAATCGCATTTATCCTATGACCGTACTTTGCTATGTCATATGCGAGATACCTCACTGTACTTTCCAAAGCAGCTTTAGCTATTCCCATTACGTTGTAGTGAGGAACTACCTTTTCTGCACCGTAATAGGATAGGGTGATTATAGCTCCGTTTCTACCTTCCATAAGAGGAAGGAGTTCTCTGGTTAAAGCTATTAAGGAATAAACGGATATATCCATAGCTATTTTGAAACCCTCACGGGAAGTATCTATTACGCCACCTTTGAACTCTTCTTTAGGTGCAAAGGCAATTGAATGAACGATAATATCTAAGCTTCCCCAATTATTCTCGATAAATTTCTTCAGGTTAGATATGTCTTCATCGATAGAAACGTCGCACTTAGTTACCAATTCACTCCCAAACTCTTTTGCTATTTCCCTCACCCTCTTTTCAAGTTTTGGAGCTCCGTAGGTAAATAACAGCTCTGCTCCTTCCCTGTGGAAAGATTTGGCAATTCCATAAGCTATACTTTTTTCATTCGCAACACCTGTGATTAGAGCTTTTTTCCCTTTAAGTAATCCCATTAAAAAACCTCCGTTAAAAGCTTACTCCTATGTTTCCGAAAAAACCTCTCGCTTTTACATCTGCATTAATATCTCCTACATCTTTAAGCCTTAATCTCTGATACCTGTATCCACTTTCCACAAAGATATGTCCTACTTGAAAATCAAAAGGTCTTATACGCAAAGCTACCGCATATTCATAAAAGTAGTTATTATCGTATTTAATCCCTTTAAACTCTCCCCACACTCCGAAAAAAGCAGGGAAATTAATTCCTAAATATCCGTATGCGAGAGGTATAGGAATTGTTTTAGTATACTTTTCCGTAAAATTTCCCGTTAAGATAGCTTCAAAATCTACGATTTTTACAACAACTCCGATTTCAGGGTCTATTGTCCCAAAGCTCAGAGTTTTTACCAAGGGAATGTTGTAGTAAAGACCTATATCGTACTGTTTTGCAGTTATTTTAGAATCTACAGAAGCGTTGAATACGAAATTACCGAATCTAATATTCTGAAGATTACCCTTACCGGTGAATTCCATATCCGTATATTGAAGGTAAAGCTTGGGTAAAATCGGGAGTTCTATTTTTAGCTTTCCAGAAAGTTTTGTTTCATCACCGAGATTTAAATCACTTTCTAAATCTATTGAGTTTCCTGTGTTAGAGGGATACTGAATATAGCCTTTAGGACTTTGGTTCCAAATTCCTACAGAGGCTTCAACGTCTATCATAGGGATGGCAAAAGAAAAACCAGAAACTAGAGCTAT
>DQVZ01000293.1 GCA_015661465.1 Aquifex aeolicus | reverse complement strand
CCTACAGACCTTACCCTTCTGTTTCCGAGATGGGCGATATCATCCTTTTTTGCTCTTCCGTGTCTAAGGTCTATGAGATATTTGATTATGTTTATAAGGTCTATGGAAAGTATAAACCTCGCTTCATCTTCCGTATAGTCCTTTACCTTTATTTCCTTATGTTCTTTGAATAGTTCTTTGAGGAGCTCTTTGGTTATTCTTGTTCCCTCCTTATACTCACCGTAATTTTCGCCCAGGGCTAGAGGAGGAAGATTGTCTATTAAATCTACATCAGCAGGTTTTAGAACCTTGGGAATATTGTGTACCTTTGCATTTATCTTGACCCTACCTACTCTTGAGAGGTCGTATCTTTTTAAATCCCTGAAGAATACTGTAAAGTATATGCGTGCCCTTTCTATTATGGAGTCGATTTCCATGGTCATAGCTTCTATGTGTCTGAGCTTCTTGTAAATTTCCATTAATCCGTAATCCCTGAAATTATATTCCGCTGGTACTTTTACAGGACTTCTTCTATCTATATCCTTCGGAGAAGTATCGTTGGCAAGAGTATCTATCAGACTTTTTCCGTATTGGCTTCTAATAACGTTTTCTCTGGGAACAGAGGTAACACTTATAACTTCGACTCTGTCATCATCAAGGAGTCTTACAAGTTCTCCCCACTCTTCTATATATCTCTCTTCGATAAATTCTCTCTCTTTAGAACTTCCGAAACCTGCGAGTTTACCTTTAAACTTTATGATTGCGAAAATGTAGTGGTGTTCTAAATCTTCTGGAGTAAATTCTTCACCTGTTTCGCCATCGTAAAGGTATTTATCCTTAACTATATAATTTCTTACTCCTTCGTAATAGTATTTGAGGATATCGTAAGCGGTCTCAAGACCAAAAGCCCTCAATACTGCGGTAGCACTTACTTTTTTTCTATCTATTCTTGCGGAAATTAAATCAGTAGCTCCCGAAAGCTCAAACTCAACCCTTGAACCTTTATCGGGAATAATACTTGCCCTATAGAGAATTCTTGTGATTGTGGCATCTTTCTGCTTTTCTTCTTTTTCATCGAAGAAAACACCACTAGAACGGATAAGTTGATTAATGATTATTCTTTCAGTTCCATTGATTATGAATGAACCGCTTTCAGTCATTAATGGAATTTCACCAAAATAAACCTTCTTAGGCGGGAATTCCTTGTATCCATTTTTGGTTTTAGCCTTTAGCTGAAGCATAACTCTAAGAGGAGCTGAGTAGGTGAGCCCTTTCAGCTTGCATTCCTCTGGGGTGAATTTTTCCTTATGAACTAGCTTTGCTCCACACTCGGGACAATCTACATCCCACCCTCCCAAAAGGTCATCTTTGGGTTTATAACCACATCTATTGCATTCCCAATCACCTATTTCATAACCTAAATACTCGAGAATGAAGTTCTCATCAGGGTCTTTAAAAGGAAAGGAAGTTCTGAATATGTGTTCTAGTCCTACGTTTTTTCTCTTATACGGATTTACCTTGATTTGTACAAAATTTTCAAAGGAATTTTTAGGAATGCTCAAAAGGTAAGGAGGGTCTAAGATTTCTGACCTTCTTCCGAAAAATTTACGGGGTAGAGCAATTTTTGCCATGATTATACCTCTCCTCTTTTATCTTTGTTTATGAGTGGAAAGGAACATACTAAACCCATAGAACAATCATTAAAATATAAACAAAAATCAAAAAACGTCAAGAATTCCTTTTTCAATTTTTCCACAGGCTATTAAGAAGAAATTAATTTTTCGATTAATTTCAAAGTTTTTCGCCTCACTAAAGGAAAATAAAAATGGTAAGAAGAAAAGAGGAAAATATTACTTGATCTCAACTTCCGCTCCTGCTTCTTCAAGTTTCTTCTTAATCTGTTCTGCTTCTTCCTTGGATACTCCTTCTTTAATAGGCTTGGGGGCATTGTCTACCAGTTCCTTAGCCTCTTTGAGACCAAGTCCTGTAATTTCTCTTACCGCCTTAATAACCTGTATCTTGTTCTTTCCTGCGGACTTAAGAATTACATCGAATTCTGTTTTTTCTTCTGCTTGAGCTGTTGCTCCTGCTGCTGCTCCCGCTGCCGGTGCAGCGGCTACCATGGCTGATGCGGAAACACCGAACTCTTCTTCGAGCCTTTTAACAAGCTCAGCAACTTCTAATACAGACATATTCTTAATAGCTTCTACAATTTCATCAATGGTTAAAGTAGCCATCTTTACTGACCTCCTTTAGATTTTTCTTCTTCAATAGCTCTAAGTACAAGAACTAGCTTTTGAGGTACAGCTTTCAACGTCATAGCAAGCTGTGTAATTGGTGATTTTAGCACACCGAGGAGTTTCGCAATAAGTTCTTCTCTGCTTGGTAGCTCAGCAAGCTCTCTTATCTGCTGGGGAGAAATATACTTATAGTCAAGGAGTCCACCCTTTATTCTGCTTTCCCACTCTTTATCAAAAGTCTCCTTTAAAAAGTCAACTAGTTTCTTAGTAACGGCTACGGGATCTTCATATGCAAAGAGCACAGCGGTAGGACCTATAAAGAGTTCTCTATGGTCGGAAAGAACAGTATCGGAAAAAGCTCTATACAGAAGAGTGTTCTTTACCACTACTATTTCACCTTTTAAATCTTTTATATCCAGTCTCAGTAGAGTAAGAGGATACGCGTCTATTCCTTGGAAATTAAAAAGAATCACGAATCCATTAGATTTCCGAAGTTTCTCCTTATAGGAGTTTACGAGCTCCTGCTTTTTGAGTAAAGTTTTCCTAACTTCTGCCATAACTTACCTCCGCTTATGCAGCTTGTTCTTGCAGTTTCTTGAGTGTTTCGTTTATATCAAGTTTTACGCTGGGACTCATGGTGAGGGATAGAGCTATATTCTTTATATACTGTCCTTTAGCTCCGGAAGGTTTTGCCCTTACAACTGCATCTATTGCAGCGTAAATGTTATCTATAAGTTTTTCCTTTTCAAAGGATATCTTTCCTACTGGCATATGAACGTTTCCGGCCTTGTCCACCTTGAATTCAACCCTACCCCTCTTTGCATCTTTAATAGCTTGCTCCACGTTTTTAGTAACCGTTCCGGTTTTCGGAGAAGGCATAAGTCCTCGAGGTCCCAAAATTCTACCAAGCTTTGCAACTTTCGGCATCATTTCCGGGGTGGCAATCGCTACATCGAAGTCCGTCCATTCTTCTTTCAATATTTTGTTAATAAGCTCATCTCCACCTACGTAATCGGCTCCGGCTTGTTCCGCTTTTTTTGCATCCTCACCTTCTGCAAAAACTACTACCTTTACTGGTTTACCTAATCCGTGTGGGAGAACTACCGAACCTCTAACCATCTGGTCTGCATATCTCGGGTCTACATTTAATCTCATTGCGAGTTCTACTGTCTCGTCGAATCTCCTTTGGAGAACCTCCTCCATTTTTTTGAGAACGTCTACCGCTTCCTCCACTGTATATCTTTTATTTCTATCCACAAGCTTTGCAGCTTCTATATACTTTTTCCCTCTTCTAGCCATGGCGCTACTCCTTCCATCCTTCTATTTCAATACCCATACTCCTAGCAGTTCCAGCAACAATTCTCATAGCAGCTTTTAAATCCCTGGTATTCATATCCTTAAGCTTCATCTTCGCTATTTCTTCAAGTTGTTTAACCGTTATCTTACCTACTTTAACTCTTTTGGGGTCTGATGAACCTTTTTCTACCCCCGCCGCCTTTTTAAGCAGATAAGACACCGGCGGGGTTTTCATTATGAATGTAAAACTTCTGTCTTGGTATACCGTAATTACAACGGGAAGTATAGTTCCCGGTTCATAATCCCTGCTTGCAGCGTTAAACTGCTTTACAAATTCCATAATGTTTACACCGTGTTGACCGAGAGCCGGTCCTACCGGTGGTGCCGGAGACGCCTGCTGAGCCGGAAGCATCAGCTCTATGGTGGCTACCACCTTTTTAGCCATTTTTCAAGCCTCCTTAAATCTTTTCTACTTGGTCAAAGTCAAGTTCTACAGGTGTCATTCTTCCAAAAATACTTATCATAACAGTTAGTTTTCTCTTTTCTGGATGAACCTCTTCAATCGTTCCGGTAAAGTTCATAAAGGGGCCTTCTATAACTCTTACTTGTTCTCCTTTTTCAAACTCAACCTT
>DQVZ01000016.1 GCA_015661465.1 Aquifex aeolicus | reverse complement strand
CAAATGGCGGAGCGGACGGGATTTGAACCCGCGACCTCCGGCTTGACAGGCCGGCGTTCTGACCAGGCTGAACTACCGCTCCAGCCAAGGTAATATTATATACCTTCAGAAATCTCTATGCAACTGTTTTTCCTAAAAGGTAGTTCATAAATGAGATGAGGTAAGGAATAAGAGAATATGAAGTGTCCCGAGTGTAGAAGCCAAAAAGTCTATCAATGCAATCTCGAAAGTTTTACGAATTCCCTATATGACAGTATGGACGAAAGAGTAATGAGGGTACTGGAGTCAAGTGATTAATGGGTTGTACAAACTGAACATAAGTCAAAGCTTCTTAGAACCATTTCCGCTTTGAGCTTACTGTCTAATCCTATAATAGCCTTTTCTGCAACTCCCAAGTATTTATTGCATCTGGGTCCGAGATTCCATTGAGATGGTGTGATAATTTCGTATTTCATTATCTTTCCTTTTTCAACCACAACCTTATGGATAAGAGTTCCTCGTGCAGCCTCAATAAAGCTTACTCCTTTACCGCTTACCTGTTTATTTATTTCTCCTTCACAGGATTTTTCATCCAAATGTTCCATTAGTTTCTCAAGAAGTTTTTCTATAAGACTCAGAATTTCCCAAATCTCCAGTACTCTTGCCGACACACGTGTAAGATAGCTATCCTCGTATAAAGAATACAGTTCCTTTACAAAAGGATTTTTATGGAGGAGCTGCCTTGCAAGGGGACCTGTTTCGTAGGGAAGCCCTTTATACCTTACAGGTCTAGCTTTTGTATAATCCGGCGGATTTAGTTCTTTAACTTCTTCAACATTGAACTTACAACGTCTCCCTTTACCCTTTTTGTAAGAAGGTTTTAAACAAAGATATAGACCACCACCGCTTAAAAAACGATTATAAGCTTTCCCTATATTGTGCATTGCATTTTCATAGACTAATTCCACGAATCTTCCAAAGTCTCCTTTTAGATCTTCGAAGTTTCCCTTCTTTCTCAACTTCAAAAATTCTTCTCCGTCTATACCTACTACTTCTTTAAGAAAAAAGTCCTTTGTCTTCTTTATATAGTTCTTAGCTCTGAAGACTTCCCTTTCTCCGAAAGTTGAAGTAATACCCCCGGGAATTGCGTAGGAAGAATGAGGCCATTGCCCTGCAAACAGGGCTATCACCTTAACTATTTCCGAAGAAATACTTACAGCCTTTTTCCACTGAGCTCCTTTAAAAGGCTTGTATTCATTGAGGTTTTCGTTAATTTTCACAAAATCAGGCATCACAAAGAAATAAAACCACTTTATATGATTTTGTACCATCTCGGTAAGCTGGGTAACGCTTCTCACTATTTTTGCTTTTGTGGAAATACTTTCTATACCGAGAACCTTTTCAAGAGCTATTGCAGTGGCTATCAGATGTGCATGCCCGCATATACCACAGACTCTGGGATTTATTACAAGAGCATCCATAAAAGGCCTGCCTTCCAAAACCTTTTCTATACCCCGTGAATTAGGTATATTTATCTTTGCATCTATTATTTTTCCTTTATCCCATTCTAAGTGAAGAACAGCCTCCCCTTCTACACGTGTAAGGACTTGCTTTTCAATCTTCATTTTTTAACCTTTCCGGAGTAAACATTTTAGCCATACCTGACACCATAATATATCCTCTTTTGGATACTCCTAAAGGAAGTTCAGCAGGAATACCGGCGTATTGTTTTGTTTCCCACAGATTTTCCCTTGGAAAGTCATACTCGGTACAGCCAAAGCAAGGAATCCCTGCTCTTGTTTTTGAATTTACTCCGTTCCACAAAATTACATTACAAGTGGAGTGTGTGAGAGGTCCTCTACATCCGAAGTGGTAAAAAAGACATCCTTTTTCCTTACCCAAACTCTTAGCTTCTACTTTCCATTCAAAAAATTCGTTTCTTGAACAACCCCAGTGAGTTAAAGAGTCATAGTATTCTTTTGGTCTTCCGAGTTCATCGAGATTTAACCTTTTCTTACTTTTGATTTTTAAAAGGGTTCCAGTTATCCATTCAGGGTTAGCAGGACAACCCGATAGATTTATAACGGGATGTCCTTTCTTGGAAATAAAGTCCTTCCCCAGAATGCCACCCTTTTCTTTGAATCTGAATTGCAGACCTGAAGCATCTTTATCTTTTAGTGCAGGAATATTGCCGTAAACTGCACAGCTTCCTACAGCAATAACATAATCTGCAATCTTACAGAGCTTTTTTACAACTCCATCGTCTTTCTTAACTGCTCCTTCTACAACCAGAATATCCAACTTTCCTCTCTTTAGAACCTTATCTACTACTTCTTCTTCTCTTTCCACCGAAAAAGATGGGTGAAACAAAACTTCAAACTCTTCAAAAACTAAGTTTGCATCTTCAGAACTCAGAAGCGAATGGGTATTTCCGCAACAAGAAAGCCTCTGGAGCCAGATAAGGTTCATTTAAAGGGCAATGGTCGGGGTGACCGGACTCGAACCGGCGACCTCTGGCCCCCCATGCCAGCGCGCTACCACCTGCGCTACACCCCGTCCGATATATTTATTATAGTGAAGAATTCGGAGAAAACAATTAGCTGAGGAAGGCTAAAGCTTTCCTGAGATTTCCCTTAGTTTCTCCTTCAGTTTTTCTAAATCGTCCTCTTCAGAAAGACCTAAATAATCCAACAGTTTCTTTACACTTACCCATTTTTTAAGAACCATTCCCTGGGTAATTAGTTTTTCAAAGGGTTCGTCATCTCTAACCAGTCCTAAATCCTTAAGGAATTTCTGGAAAAATCTGGCGTAAAGAAGGTGTAGTACCGCGTGTTCAATCCCGCCTATGTAAACATTAACGGGCATCCAGTAATCACTTTTCTCTTTACCGAAAAGCTCTTTCTCATTTTTAGGGTCACAGAATCTCAAGAAGTACCAGGAACTATCAAAGAATGTATCCATAGTATCCGTTTCCCTTCTGGCCTTTGAACCGCATTTCGGACAGGTTGTATTCACAAATTCTTCGGAAGTTTCTAGAGGATTTCCTTGCCCGGTAAACTTAACCTCAAGAGGAAGTTCTACCGGAAGCTGGTCTTCGGGAACCGGGACCATTCCGCACTTTTCACAGTAAACTACAGGAATAGGTGTTCCCCAGTACCTCTGTCTGGAAATATTCCAATCTCTCAATTTGTAAGAAACCGCCCTTTTGCCTAATCCCTTTTTGCCAAGCCATGCGGTTATCTCCTTCTTTGCGGTTTCATTATCTAATCCACTGAACTTATCCGAGTTAATGAGAACTCCATTTCCTTCATAGGCTCCTTTTTCGAAATCCCATTCTCCTTTAGGCTTAATTACCACCTTTATAGGGAGATTGTATTTTTTTGCGAATTCCCAATCTCTCTGGTCGTGGGCGGGAACACACATTATAGCTCCAGTACCGTATTCGTAGAGAACATAATTTGCACTCCATACGGGAATTTTTTTTCCTGTGGCCGGGTTTATAGTGTAAACGCCTAAGAAAATACCTTCTTTTTCTTCTTCCGTAGTCCTTTCACGGCTTGACATTCTCTTCATTTTTTCGACAAAACTTTCCACATCAGCATAAGAAATATTGCCGAGTTTTTCTCCTATACAAGCTAAGACTTTGACAAGGGGATGTTCAGGGGCTAAAACCACAAAGGTTGCTCCGAATATAGTATCAGGTCTTGTGGTAAAAACCTCTATGTATATTCTCTTCTCTTTTAGGAAAGTATCCCT
>DQVZ01000233.1 GCA_015661465.1 Aquifex aeolicus | reverse complement strand
GTTTCTATGCGATGTTAACTATTGTCATATAAGAAGGAACGGTAAATTAATTCTATTATGCTAAGAAAAGCTACTGTAAAAGATGCAAAGAAAATATATGAACTTCTTAACGATTATGCAAAGAAGGGGTTACTCCTTCCGAGAAGTTTAAATTCCATATATGAAAACATTCGTGATTTTTGGGTTTACGAAGTTGACGGTCAAATTGTTGGATGTGTAGCTCTCCACGTTATGTGGGAAGACCTTGCGGAAATAAGAAGCCTCGCTGTTAAAGATGAGTTTAGGGGAGGAGGCATAGGCACAGAGCTTGTAAAAAAAGCCATCGAAGAAGCATGGGAACTCGGAGTAAACAGAGTATTTTCCTTAACTTATGTCAAAGATTTCTTTAAGAAGTTTGGCTTTATAGAAATAGATAAATCAATACTTCCCCATAAAGTTTGGGGTGAGTGTGTAAACTGTGTTAAGTTTCCCAATTGCGATGAAGAAGCGGTTTTGTTGGAGCTTTCAGAGGAGTATATCCGAAACCTTAAGAATCAAAAAGTAATTTATACTTAAAAAATTATGGACATAAGAACACATCTAAAAATTGATAAGGAATTCAGCGGTACACCTATAAAACTCGAAGAAGGCTATGCTGAAGTTCTACTGAAAACAAGTGTAAAAATGGCTGCAGATGAAAAGGGACTTCTGCACGGAGGATTTATCTTTTCCTGCGGAGATTATTCTGCAATGCTTGCCGTAAACCACCCCAACGTAGTTCTTGCAGGGGCTAGTGTAAAATTTCTAAAACCTGTAAAAGTAGGAGATGAGATAATATGCAGGGCTAAAGTAGAAGAAGATAAAGGCAATAAGAAAACAGTTAAAGTTGAATGCTTCAAAGGTGATGTAAAAGTTTTTGAAGGTATCTTCTATACTGTTATCCCCGAAAAACATGTACTGGAGAAATAAAAGTATGGAAGTAAAACCCTTTTATTGGAAGGGAGATTATCTGCTTTTATTAGACCAAAGAAAACTTCCCCGTGAAGAAATTTGGCTTGAACTCAGAACCTATGAAGACGTAGCTAAGGCTATAAAAGATATGGCTGTAAGAGGGGCTCCTGCAATAGGATGCAGTGCAGCCTACGGTTTTGTTTTGGGAATAAAGATTCAAAAAGAGAATCCGAAAAAGGTTTACAATACTTTAAAAAATACCAGACCTACCGCTTATAACCTTTTTTGGGCTCTTGACAGAATGATGAAAGCCCTTAAAGAAAACAGAGACTTAGAGGAAGAAGCCAAAGGTATAGAAAAGGAAGATTACGAGGCAAATAAGAAGATAGGAGAATACGGAAATCAGTTGATTCCCAAAGGAGCTAAAATCCTTACCCACTGTAATACAGGTGCTTTAGCTACAGCAGGTTGGGGGACGGCTTTAGGAGTAATAAGAAGTGCCCATTACACGGGAAAGAACATCTTTGTTTGGGTGAATGAAACCAGACCTTACCTTCAGGGTTCAAGACTTACCGCGTGGGAACTGGTAAAGGAAGGAATACCTCATAAAATAATCACGGACAATACAGCGGGATTCCTGATGAGAAAGGGACTGGTAGACTTAGTAATTGTAGGAGCTGACAGAATAACTGCAAAGGGAGATGTGGCCAACAAGATAGG
>DQVZ01000169.1 GCA_015661465.1 Aquifex aeolicus | reverse complement strand
CTTCAGCTTCATTCTTATTGCTTTACCATATTTACTTTCAAGTTGTCTACTTTTTTAAACAGCCTCAGTTTCTTCTTCTTGCTCTACATTCTTTTATTGTTTTCTTTTAAGAAACTCTATTTGTTTTACTTTCAACTCTTCCATTTTATTCATTACTTCTTCAAAAGAAAGGTTTGTTCTGAAGCCGTCTCCGACAAAATGGGTTCTGGTTCCATTGAAGAATTTCACGGCTATTCTTATAGGCGGTTGTGCAGGTAATTTTACCTTTTCTGCCAGCTTTGAAAGAACATAAAACCCTACGGTTTGCAATTGGGATTCTTCCCTTATGAGCTTAAGAATTCTTTTGGTTTCCTTAGATATCTCTTGTCTCTTCGACGCTTCTTCGTATAGAAAATTTGTGAATTCTTCATCCCACAGTTTTCCTATCCACAGAGGACCACCTATGTGGTATTTTGAACCGCAATATGGACACTTTTCTCTAAGCTGGTATAAATCCTTTACCGTTTCCCTATTCATGCAATTAAAACAGTACTGAATATACCCGAATTGTTCTATTAACTTATTTACTCTTTCAACTCCTCTTTCTTTTACAAAGAAAAGTTTAAAGTAGTGAAGGTGCGAATAGGCAAAGATGGGTATCATAGCTATATCGTACTGGGCAGCAAGTTCTATTACCTTCTTTATAAGAATTCTTATTCCCACTTCATGTTTGAATTCATTTCTGATAGGTCTTGCCATATATCTACGCATACAGGTTTTTGGGTATGTACCAGATAAGGGCGCTGTATCAGTTGCCGTAAGACTCAAAATTCCTCCACGTTTCATAGAAAGTGCTACGCTTTCGATAAAGGGAACAGGAGTTCCAAAGGGATCAAGGTCAACGTAGTCAAACCCAAATCCCCACTCTTTTCTGAGGAAAAAGTTTGCCTCCATTCTGTGGATTTCGTATCTTTCTTTTGGAATATCGTTTAACTTGAAATTTTCTTCCATTAACTGTTCTGCTTTGGAACTGATATCGTTTGCAAAAGCTTTTTCAACACAAGAAGTTTCCAATAGGAATCTTATAGCCCTTATACCGCTGGCAGCCAGAGGATCCGCAATCTTCATGGGTCTTTCCAGTTTTTTACAAAGATATTCTAATCCGAGGACGGCTAAATCTCTGTTTACTCTCATTTTCGGATTGTAAAATACGGGCATATCAGAACTTACGGTTTTGGGTATTTCAGGAACCAGTATTTTCGCCTTTCCTTCTTGAACAAATTCCATAGGGAAATATTATCCCTGAAATTAACAGGGATATAAAATATTGCTTAATGGGATTAATAAAGGCGTGGGAGAAACACCTCGCCGAAACAAAAAGTGAAAGGACAAGAGAAACATACCTTATGCTTGTAAAAGAATTTTTTGGATTTCACAACATAGACGAAAATGAGATAGTGGAAAATATAAAACCGTCTTTGGTCTATAGGTATATAAATGAGAGTGATTTAAACCCCAATTCCTTACTCACCACCCTTTCAGCACTGAGGTATTTCCTGAAATTCTTATTCGGGAGAGAATATTTGGATAAAAACCTTTATGAAAGTTTAGAATCTGCCATTGAGGAAGCAAGGGAAGAGTTGAACGCTAAAAAGCCACCTAGGTATCCTAGAGCTCTTACGAAAGAGGAAATAGATGCTATTTTCCAAAAGGTTAAAGGGAAGAAGTATGAAAAAATCTATTCACTTTTTCTATATAGCGGTATAAGATTGGGAGAATTCGAAAAACTAAATAGAGAAAACTTTTACCTGGACAAAAGCGGAATTTTATGGATATCTCTTACCCCTGAAATGACAAAAAGGAATAAAGGTAGACTTGCCCCTATCCTGTCTCCAGACAGAGAAGAAACTTTGAGAATTACAGAAAAAATCGTTAAATGGATTGAAAACTTTGAAGAGAACTTTAGAGTAAAGAGGGGTGTTCTACAGGTATACACTGATAGATTATCAAAACGACTCAATATAGACTTCAGTATTCACAGTTTCAGACACACCTATATTACAAATCTTATAAATTCTGGATTTCCCATAGAGGTTGTTAAAGAGTTTGCAGGGCACTCCAGTGTGAAAACCACCCTAGAAACCTATTACAAATTTAGCCAAAAAAGAGCCGAAGAACTTGTAAGGAGATTCCTATTTTCATGAAAATCTTTTTAAAAAAAGGAAAAGAAAAGAAAGTAAAACACTTTTATCCATGGGTCTTTAGAGATGAGATAGAGAGGGTTGAAGGTCAGGGAATTATAGCAAAATTGTACGACTACGAGGGAAACTTTTTAGCTCTAGGAACGTATTCGCCCAAATCCCGTATAGCTTTTAGAGTCCTTTCCTATGAGGAAAAACGAATAGATAAGGAATTCTTTAAAAAAAGATTTAAAGAGGCTCTCAGTTTACGGGATGGAATAGATGCTGATGCTTTCAGGGTTGTTTTTTCCGAAAGTGATATGCTGAGCGGAATAATACTCGATAAATACGGTGATTCTTTAGTTCTTCAAGTAAGAAGCTATCCTATGGAAAAGTTGAAGTCTACAATTGTTGAAGCACTGGTTGAACTTTTCCAACCTAGGTTTATATATGAAAGGAGTGATTTTAAAGGAAGAAGAGAAGAGGGACTCAAAGAGTTTAAGGGAACTCTTTATGGAAAACTCACTTCTCCTGTTCTTATAAGGGAAAGGGACTTTAAATTCCTCGTGGATGTTGAAAATGGATTGAAAACAGGATTTTTCTTAGACCAAAGAGATAACAGAGCATACATCTACAGTACTGTAAAAGAAAAACAGAGAGTTTTAGACCTGTTCTGCTATACCGGTAGCTTTTCTATTTACTGTGCTAAAAAAGGAGCTAACGTTTTAGGAGTAGATATAAACGGAGCCGCTTTGGAAATTGCAAAGGAGAATGCTAAGTTAAACGGTGTAGAGGTAGAGTTTATAAACTATAATGCTTTTGATTTCATTAAGGAGACGGACGAAAAATATGACTTAATAATAGCAGACCCTCCCGCAATAGCGAAAACTAAAAAGGAGAAAGAAAGTATTCTCTGGGCTATATGGAAATTGGCTTATTACTCTTTCCAAAAACTAAGGAAAAAAGGAAGGCTTTTTATTTGTTCTTGCACGTACCAAATAAGTTTTAGCGAAATGATTAAACAAATTAGGCTTGCTTCAACAGATGCATCGCGTAGAATTCTCGTGAAAGAAGTAAATCTCCAACCTATAGACCATCCTTATCTTCCTACTTTTCCCGAAAGTCTATACCTTAAGTGTATAGATACTATTGTGATAGACTAAATTTAGGGGAATGAAAAATGAAGAAATTAATTTTCCCATTATTAATATCTCTTGCTTTTGCTACATCTATTAGTCAGTATTTGCTGGAAGCCGAAAAGTTTTTTAAGGAACTTAATAATGCAAACACAAAAGAAGCAACTCCATACCTTTACGGTAAAGCATTGGGGTATTATGACGGTGTTAAGATATACGCATACCACGGTATTAAAGAAGGTGTAAAAAGAGCATTTGATTTTATGGAAAGGACAACTTCAAAAGCGGTAAGAGGTGCGTATACAAGCAGGGAACCTATCACGGAACTTATCATTTTTGAACCCAGACTATTTTTCGAGGAGTATTGTGATGGAATAATAGACGAATGTTTTTACGAAGAGAGGTACGAAAAAGAAGAATTCTTGGAACTGGTCGATTATTTTTCCCTCCAAAAGAGAATAGAATTTTTAAGGAGAAATAACGCTAAATACTGTTCTCCCAAGGATTACGGAAAAGCAGAAGCTCTGTTTAATTTGATATCTATGGAACTGATGGAAGAAAACCCGAACGAAGAAATCTTACTTGAACTGGAGAGAAAACTCATGCCGATTTTGATAATGGCCGAAGAAAAACTCAGATTTGCCATGAAAAACAATTTGAAATGCTACCTACGGTAAAAGGTCATCTATTGTGATAAATGCAGCACCTCTATCTAACATTTCTTCAACCGCTCTTTCAACATCTCCAGGGTTTACGTCTACTCCTTTTATGGCATCCTCTAAGACAAATACTTCAAATCCCAAGTTTAACCCTCCTATGGCTGTGTTTTTCACACAGTAATCCGTTGCAACTCCTCCGACAAATATTCTCCTAATACCTCTTTCCCTGAGCAAGGATTCCAGAATCGT
>DQVZ01000234.1 GCA_015661465.1 Aquifex aeolicus | reverse complement strand
GGAATGAAGATAGGTATAGATAAGAGGACTAATTCCTTGATACTTTACGCCACTAAAGCTGAATACGAAGCATTAAAGGAGTTTGTAAACAAATTAGATAAGAGGAGAAAACAACTTCTTCTTACGGCTACCATAGTTGAGGCTTCGGCTAAAACTATATTGGAAGTCGGTGTAAGGTGGCAAATTCTCGGGTCTCAAGGTGGTGCAGTATTTAAAGGTTCTTCCCTGCAGGATATTTACAACGCTTTTAAATCCGGTCAGTTTATTATAGGAGCTTTCAGTCAAAGCGGAACCACTGTTTCTATCGGTGGAATAGATTTCTTTTTCCCGGATTTGGTTTTCCTTTTTTCCCTGCTTGAACAGGGGACTGGATTTAACGTAGTATCCAATCCCAAAATACTGACGCTTGATAACCAGGAAGCCCTCATAAAGGTAGGTCAAGTAGTTCCTTTTCCGACGGGAATAAAGTACGATGTAAACGGAAATCCCATTATTACCTATGACTACAAAGACGTAGGTCTTGAGCTTAAAATTACTCCGAGAATAACAGGAAATACTATAAGATTGGTAATAAATTTGAAGCTTCAGGAAATCACCGGATATCTTACTAATGAAATTTCGGGAGTAAATTACACAGTACCTATAACTTCCAATAGAGAGCTGAATTCCGATGTTGTAGTAGAAAACGGAAGAACGGTAGTCATAGGAGGCCTTATAAGCAACAAAGCACTCAGAAGTACGGAGAAAGTTCCCGGCTTGGGAAATATTCCTTTGGTGGGTAGACTCTTCAGATACGACAGGGATGAAAAGGATAGAACTAGTCTGTTTATATTTCTTACACCTTATGTGATTACATCACCTCAGGACTTGACAAGAATAACCGAGGCTCATCGCAAGTTAGCGGATAAACTGATGAAGGCAATCAGTAATGGGAACAAAAAGAAAGAGACTAATAAAGTAAATGTAGAGCCTGAAGAAGATTGGGAAGATGAAGATATTATTTAGAGTATTTTTAGGAACAGTTATCGGAATAGTTATTATATCCACTTTACTGTTTTTAACTTTTCCTAAATTTATCTTTGCAGATAAATTACTGGAGAGAAAGGGCTTTTTCCTAATTACAAAGGGCGTTAAAGAATATCCCTTTTCGATAATTTTGGAAAAGGGAGAAATTTACGGTAAAAACGGGAGGCTAATCTATTTCGATAAAGCTGTTGTAACTTTTTCTTTAAAGGGTTTGAGTTTAAAAATCTTCTGCAGGGGGAAGTCTTTGGAAGCCTATGCGGGATATTTTGGAAAAGTTGAGCTAAAATTCAATGGATTTTCCTGCTTAGAGCGTGTGAAGTTATTAAAGGGTAAACTGACACTCGGAGAGGGTATCTTTGGAAGATTAGAAATCGAAGGGTTAAACTTTAGGGAAGTTTTCCTTGATAAACTTAGCTTGAATTTTAAAGGGAAAACTTTTTGGGGAAAAATATCCTACATGGGTTTTGAGCTTCAGGGTAG
>DQVZ01000128.1 GCA_015661465.1 Aquifex aeolicus | reverse complement strand
GGAGAGGTAAAACATTTCAGAGTGAGGAGGATAGAAAAAGAAGAGGAGTTCGGAGTAATATACGAAGGGAAGATATACCTTTGCAAAGTGGAAAGAGAAGAAAAGTCCCGAGTCATTTGTAAAATTGTAGGTCAGTTAGAGACTAAAGAACCGCCCAAGAATATTACACTCTATCAATGTATTACGGTGGAACTAAAAACTATGGACACAATAGTGAGACAAATTACCGAGCTGGGTGTAAAAAAATTTGTGCCAGTTATATCCGAAAGGAGCTTTAGAAAAAAAGAGATTATTAAAAAAAGACTTGAAAAATGGAAAAAGATAGCTGTTGAGGCTATGAAGCAAGCAAAAAGGCCTGTACACCTTCAAGTATCCGAACCTATGGAATTGGAAGAGTTAGAACCTATCCACGAGGAGAATATTGTCCTCGATAACTTCTACGAGGGTATTAAAGTGAGAAATGTAAATCTTACGGCGGAAAATTTTGGTATAGTTGTAGGACCAGAAGGAGGATTTTCAGAAAAAGAAGGCAGAATATTAAGAGAAAAGGGTTTTAAATCGGTTATTCTTGAACCCTATACTTTGAGGAGCGAAACCGCAGCAGTTTCCATAGTTTCTATACTAATGAACTGTTAAAATCTATTTTGAGAGATTTTATCTTTCTGTAGAGATTTGACAAATCTATCCCTATTGCTTTGGCTGTCTTTTTTAAATCATAGTTATTTTCCTTCAATTTTTTCTCTATAAATATTCTTTCGAATTCTCTTCTTGCCTTTTTTAGCTCTTTTATGTTCAATAGATAGCTCAAATCTACGTAACTTTCTCCTTTAACCTCCAAATCTTCTGGAGTTATTACCTCTTTATCGCAAAGTATTACAGCCCGTTCTATTAGATTTTTCAGCTCCCTTACATTTCCTTTCCAGGGTTTTGATAAAAGATATTCTTTTGCCGTTTCACTCAGCTCAAAACAATTCTTCTTATACTCCTTTGCAAATTTGTTAAGAAAGTATTCTGCAAGAAGGATTATATCTCTCCCCCTTTCCCTGAGAGGCGGAAGGTGTATAGATATTACGGAGAGTCTGTAGTATAAATCTTCCCGGAATGTGCCTCTATTTATTTCTTCCTCTAGATTTTTCTTTGTTGCCGATATAACTCGGATATCTACTTCTATTCTTTGGGTTCCACCGAGTCGTGTAAAAGCTCCTGTTTCCAATACCCTCAATAGTTTAGGTTGAACCTTTAGGTCTAGCTCTCCCACCTCGTCGAGAAATAAAGTCCCTTCATCTGCAAGTTCCAGCTTTCCTTTTTTACGGGTAAAAGCTCCAGTAAAGGCTCCTCTCTCGTAACCGAATAATTCACTTTCCGCCAGCTCAGTCGGAATAGCAGCACAATTTAAGTCTACGAAATTTCCTTTCCTTTCGGAATACTTATGTATAAGTCTCGCAACTATTTCTTTACCTGTTCCACTCTCTCCAGTTATAAGTACCGAGGCTTTACTCTTTGCTATTTTGGGAATTAATTGCTTGATTTTGAGAATTTCAGGATGTTCTCCTATGAACTCAATTCCTTCTTCTATACTGCGGCTTGTGTTATAGGCTTCAAAGGCATGTTTTACCGTAAGTAACAATCTTTCCACGGAGAAGGGTTTTTCTAAGAATTCATAGGCTCCTTTTTTTATAGCCTTAACAGCGGTCTCTATATTTCCGTGTCCGGTAATTACTATAACTACACTATCCGGTGAATGTTCCTTTATAAAATCTATAAAGTTAATACCGTCTCCATCGGGCATCCAAAGGTCAAGAATTATTACGGGAAAAAAGAGCTGTTTAATTTTTTCTTGCGCTTCTTTTAGAGTTTTTGCACCTTCGGGTTTGAAACCTTCATCCTCAAGAATTCCCGACAAGGAATTTACTATGTTTTCTTCATCATCAACAATAAGGATACGATTACTCATACTTTTAAAATACAGCAAAAGGGTTTTAAAGTATTTGGAGGATTGAATTCCTTCAAGGGTTTTAAGTATAAGGGATGTATCAATTCAGAATTTATTTCCAATAAAGGGTAAAGAAAAAAGTCCCTCTCGTGTAAAAAAGGGTGTGGAACTTGGAGGAGTTTAGTTCTTATTACCCTATTGCCGTAAAGCAGAATATCTATATCTATTTCTCTGGGACCCCATTTTAACCTTTCTTTCCTACCGACCTTTTTCTCTATAGCTCTCAGATGTAAAAGTAAATCTTGAGGGAGTAATTTAGTTTCAAAGAGAACTACGAGATTTAAAAAGTTATTTTGATTTTCAATTCCCCACGCTTTGCTTTCGTAGACTGTAGAAATCTTCAAGACTTTGCCCAGCTTTTTTATTTCATTCAGTGCTTTTAGCATATAAGAGAGTCTATCCCCTAAATTACTTCCTAGGCCTAAGAAAACTTCCACGATTATATTATATTTAGTTAAACTTTAGGAGAAGTTAATATGGAATTACCGAAGCTAAAGATAGGAAAGGTAGAAGTAGAAATACCTATAATCCAGGGAGGAATGGGTGTAGGTATTTCTTGGGAAAACCTTGCCGGACACGTAGCACGCGAAGGTGCAATAGGTGTTGTTTCCGCGGTAGGCACAGGCTACAGACATCCTAATCTTGTGAAAAGAGATAAGTTCGGAAGACCAATAGGCTCTGTAAATATCCATCATCCCGAAGCATTGAAGAAGATAATTAGAGATGCAAAGGAAATCTCGGGAGGCAGAGGTGCTATAGGGGTAAATATTCTTGTTGCAATTACCGATTATGGTAGGGTTGCTCGTGATGCCGCGGAAGCAGGAGCTGATATGATAATTTCAGGTGCAGGACTTCCTTTAAAGCTTCCGGAGTATGTCAAGGGTTATGATGTAGCTTTAGTTCCCATAGTATCCTCGGCAAGGGCTTTGAATTTGATATGTAGAACTTGGAAGAAGAGATATAACAGGTTACCAGATGCGGTGATTCTCGAAGGGCCAAAATCAGGAGGACACCAAGGGTTCAAATACGAAGACTGTTTTAAACCTGAAAATCAACTTGAAAATTTACTCCCTTCGGTTCTTGAAGAAGCTAAAAAATGGGGAGACATACCGGTTATAGTAGCAGGAGGAGTATGGAGTTATGGGGATATAAAAAAGTTTATAAATTGTGGAGCAGCGGGTGTTCAAATGGCTACACGCTTCATAGCAACCCATGAGTGTGATGCACCTCAGATATACAAGGAACTTGTCACAAATCTAAACAAAGAGGATATTATGCTTCTTAAATCCCCTGTTGGATATCCCCTAAGGGTAATAAAAACGCCTTTCATAGAAAAACTGTTAAACGGCTACAACGGATGGAAAGGATGTGTATCCCACTGTGTTGTTCCTTGCAACAAAGGAGAGGAAGCTAAAAAAGTAGGTTTTTGTATAGCTGACAGATTAGGACTTGCCTGGTTGGG
>DQVZ01000001.1 GCA_015661465.1 Aquifex aeolicus | reverse complement strand
TTTTTACTATAATTTATATGCATGTTCAATTTTACCGAAGAGCAAATAAAAAGATACGCTAGGCATATAATACTTCCTGAAGTCGGAGGAAAAGGCCAAGCCAAACTCCTGGAATCTAAAGTACTCGTCATAGGTGCAGGAGGGCTGGGTTCTCCCGCACTCTATTACCTGGCTGCTGCAGGAGTTGGAACTATCGGAATTGTTGACTTTGACGTTGTGGATTTTTCAAACCTACAAAGGCAAATACTCCATACAACGGAAAGGGTAGGTACACCTAAGGTAGAAAGTGCAAAGAAAACCTTAGAGGCTTTAAATCCCGACGTAAAGGTAATTACCTACAATACGAAAATTAGTAAAGATAACATTATGGACATAATAAAAGATTACGATGTAATTCTCGATGGAACCGATAACTTTCCCACCCGATTCCTTATAAATGATGCATGCTACTTTATGGGTAAGCCTTTGGTCTCCGCAGCTATGCTTAGATTTGAAGGGCAGTGTACTGTTTTCGACTTCAGAGACAGGGAAAATTCCCCGTGTTATAGATGTCTTTTCCCTGAACCACCGCCCCCAGGACTCGTTCCCTCTTGCCAAGAAGCGGGGATTCTCGGTTCCGTAGGAGGAATAATGGGAAGTATTCAAGCAACTGAAGCCATAAAACTACTCCTCGGTATAGGTGAACCCTTGGTAGGAAAACTTCTAATAATGGATGCCTTGTCAATGGATTTTAGAAAGGTGAAACTGAGAAAAGACCCTAAATGCCCCCTCTGCGGTGAAGAACCTAAGATAAAAGAGTTAATAGAATACGATCAAAGTTGTGAGGTGAGGTTCTAATTGAGCCGTATTTTTTCCCTTGAAAACTTAACCCTTTTATCCCTTATTCTGGCTGTTTTCTTTGGGATTTATTTTCCCGCAATTGCACAGAATATAAAGATTTTCGGGGATGTTTTCTTAAACCTTCTTAAAATGATAATAGTTCCCCTCGTCTTTACTTCCGTATTTACCGCAATACTTAATCTTGAAAGTATTAGCAAGTTCAAGGATTTAGGTTTAAAAGCCTTTTTATATTACCTTACCACTACGGCAATGGCAGTCATGACCGGACTTATACTTGTAAACCTACTTATGCCAGGAAAGGAAGAAAAACCTGATGGTTTAAAAGTTCCGGAAATCCCCCAAACGGAAGAGTTTTCCTTAGAGAAATTAATACTGGGGCTTATCCCTCAAAATCCATTCTCTTCTTTTGCTCAAGGGGAAGTTCTGCAGATAATAGTGTTTGCCATATTTATAGGTCTTGCGGTTCTGACTATAGATAAGTTCAAGCAGGAAATAATAAAGAATTTCTTTGAAGGATTTAACGACGCTCTTATAAAACTTACCAAATGGATTATAGTTTTCACTCCGATAGGAGTTTTTGCTTTGGTTTCTTATCTGATAGCCCGAGTAGGTGTTGATATTTTGCTTTCCCTTTGGGAATATGCCCTTACCGTTGTGGTAGGTCTATTAATACACGCTTTTATTAACATCCCGTTAATAGCCTTTATCTTTGGAAGGTATAATCCTTACAAGTATTTCGTTCAGGTAAGGGAAGCTCCGCTTTTGGCATTTTCTACCGCTTCCAGTGCTGCTACACTTCCGGTGTCCATAGAGCTTGCCCAAGAAAGAGGAAGGGTTAAGAAAAAGGTTTCAGGTTTTGTTTTACCCTTGGGAGCTACTATAAACATGGATGGAACAGCTCTATACGAATCAATAGCGACGGTTTACATAGCCAACATTTACGGTATAGATTTGTCTATCTCCCAGATGATGATTATATTTATTACCGTGACCCTTGCATCGATAGGTGCAGCTGCCATACCGGGTGCCGGACTTATACTCCTTACTCTTGTTCTAAGTTCTGTCGGGATTCCGCTTGAGGGAATAGGACTTATAATAGCGGTAGATAGGTTTTTGGATATGGTGAGAACTTCCGTAAATGTTTGGGGAGATTTAAATGGAGCAAAAATCATCGATAGATTTGTAAAATGAAATAAACAAATAGTTTTCGGATGAGAGAAAGGGATTTAGAAAAGTTAGAGTTTAACAAAGTAAAGGAGATGCTTCTGGGTTTTGCCCATTCTCCTGCTACAGAGGAAAGGATAAGAAATTTAAAGCCCTATACAGATAGGGAAACCATAGAAAAAGAAATAGAACTTGCACAAGCTTTCTTTGAGATAGGGGAAGATATACCGATATACGAATTTGACGATATAAGAGTTTTTTTAAACAGAGCCAAACTTCAAGGAGCCATCTTAGGCGTAGAGGATATATTAAAAATCTTAAACGTAATAGGTTTGGTAAAAGAACTAAGAAGAGTACTTGGAGCTAATATTCAAAAATTACCATCCCTTAGAAGAATTCATAAGAAACTTCACCTCTTTTCTCCCCTTGAAAATCTGATAAGGGCAAGTATAGACCCTCGCGGTTTCGTAAAAGATGAAGCGAGTGATGAGCTGCTCAGAGTAAGGAAAACTATAAGAATCATAGAAGAAGAAATAAGGAGAAGGCTCGAAAGTTTGATAAACAGGCCTGATTCTGGGAAATTTTTAGCGGATAGGATAATCACTATAAGAAACGGAAGATATGTAATACCGGTAAAGACTTCACAGGTTAAAAAGATTTTCGGAATAGTTCACGGAACTTCATCTTCGGGTTATACCACATATATTGAACCTCAGTTTGTAATACATTTGAATAATAAACTTACTCAGCTAAAAGAACAAGAAGAAGAAGAAGTACGAAGGGTTTTACAGAGAATTTCTGAATATATAGGCGATTACTCTAAGGATTTATCGGAAAGTTTTGAAGCCTGTGTGGAAGTTGATTTTCTTCAATGTAAATACAGGTTTAAAAAACTCGTAAACGGTAAATTTCCCCAGTTTGGAAATTGGATAGAGCTATACGGTGTAAAACACCCGATACTTATGCAAGTAAAGGAAGAAGTTGTTCCCGTGGATATAATTTTAAAAGAGAAAAAAGGTCTTATTCTTACAGGTCCAAACACAGGAGGAAAAACTGTAGCTTTAAAGACACTGGGTCTGAGTGTTCTTCTCTTCCAAAGTGCTATACCTATTCCTGCTGATGAAAACAGTAAGTTGCCTTTATTTGAAAAGGTATTTACGGACATAGGTGATGAGCAAAGCATAGAACAAAGTCTCTCTACATTTTCCGCACACATGAGGAATGTAGCAGAGTTTATAGGAAAAAGTGATAACCATACTTTGGTTCTTATAGATGAACTGGGAGCAGGAACTGACCCCATTGAAGGCTCGGCTCTCGGTATAGGAATCCTTGAGTATTTAAAGGAAAGGAATGCATGGGTATTTATAACTACCCATCATACTCCTATAAAGCTCTACGCTACAACATCGGATTATTACGTCCCGGCAAGTGTTTTGTTTGATAGAGAAACCCTCAAACCCCTTTACAAGATAACTTACAACACCGTAGGAGAAAGTATGGCTTTCCATATAGCCAAAAAATACGGTATTCCTGAAAAAGTAATAGAAATTGCTAAAAAACATATCGGCGAGTTCGGAGAAAAATACCTTCAAGCTATGGAGAAGTTATCAAAATACATACAGAAATATGAAGAAGAACATAAAAAAGCGGAAGAACTGAGAAAAGAGCTACAAAAACAAAAAGAAGATTTAGAAAAGCTAAGGAGAGAATACGAAGAGGCAAAAAGAAGAGGCTGGAAAGAAGCGTACAGGGAAGCTAAAGAGTATCTCAGAAAGCTAGCCCACGAGTCCCAAGAAATTCTCAAGAAAGCAAAGGATAAAAAAGAAGTAAAGGAATTTATATCGAGAAAAAAACAGGAACTCGAAAAAATCGTACCTCAAGAGAAGAGTGATATAAAGGTGGGTGATACCGTAATATTTATGGGCAAGAAAGGAAAAGTATTAGAAATAAAGGGAGATAAAGCTTATCTTCATTTAGACCGTTTCAAAATGTGGGTAGATGTGAGGGAGCTTGAGAAAACTTCAAAATATTTACCTAAGGAAATTCCAAAAGTTTCCGTAGAAACACCCGTAAAAGTGGAAAGGGACACCTTGAACCTTGTGGGTAAGGACATTAATACCGCTACTCTCGAATTGGAAAGATTTATAGAGGAAGCTCACAGTGCAGGGCTTAAAGTAGTAAGAATAATTCACGGGATAGGGAGTGGAAAGTTAAAAACTGCTGTAAAAGAAGCCCTTTCAAAGAATGAAAAAGTAAAGTTTTTCAGGGATGCATACCCGAGGGAAGGAGGCTCGGGAGTTACGGTTGTATACTTAAACTATGGAGAAGAGGGATGAAGAGTCTTATTGCTTTAACAATTCCTCTTATCCTAATTTCTTGTCAGGATATTCCCGAGAAGTATAAAACCCCTGAAGGCCAAAAAATTTTAGAAAAGTATAAGAAACAATACGTCAAAGGCATAGTTTTAATTGATAAAAAAATACAAGAAAAAGTTCTTGAGGGAGAGAAGTTCTTAATAATTTCGGTAAGGAAGCCGGAGAAAGCAAGGCCCGTTGCAGTTCTCAGAGTGAAAAATCCAGTATTTCCACTCAGGTTTAAAATAACCGGCAAGCACAAAATTAATCCCGAAGAGTTCATAGAAGGGAAGCTTATAATAACAGCACGACTTTCCAAAGAGCCTACCGCAGGGTTTAAAAATGGAGACCTTTTTGGAATTACTCAGGCAAAAGCCGGAGAAGAGAATGTAAAAATTCTTATAAATCAAGTCTTTGAGGAGAAGGAGGAATGAAGCTGTTTATAACGGGAATAGGTTCAGGGCTGGGAAAAGCTTTAGCGGAGGAAGCTTTAAAGAGAGGATATGAAGTTTATGCAATAAGCAGGCATTTACCTGAGGAACTCAAAGGAAAGGTAAAGTTTGTACCTGCAGACCTTTCTCAAATAGAGAGAATATATATGCACATATCTAAACTGCTCCAAGGGGTTAAAAAGCTCAGTCTAGTTATCTTGAACGCAGGAATCTTAGGAAAAATGAAGGATATGAAAGAAATATCGCTTCAAGAGATGGAAGAGGTTATGAGAATTAACCTATGGGCTAACAAGGTAATAATGGATACATTAATAGATTTAGGGATAAAGGTTGAGCAGTTAATAGGTATATCTTCCGGTGCCGCAAAGAACTGTAATAGAGGGTGGAACGCGTACTCTATTTCCAAGGCGGGGCTAAACTGCATGTTGAAACTCTACTCGTGGGAAATGCCGGAAACTCACATAGTTTCCTTAGCTCCGGGACTTGTTCTAACTCCTATGCTCATGGAAGTTATGTCCCAAAACGAGGAAAAATTCC
>DQVZ01000015.1 GCA_015661465.1 Aquifex aeolicus | reverse complement strand
TAAAGTTTAGAGAGTCTCGGTCCGTCTATATTTTGAGGGTCAATAAATAAGTTGAGACTTTGAGCCTGGTCTATCCACTTCTGCCTTACAGCTGCTGCTCTTATACTCCATTCTTGGTCTATTGTATATGCACTTTTGTAGTGCCAGAAGAACTTGTCTACCTCGGGGGGAACTTGAGGAAGTATTCCGCTCATATTTTCCTCTTTGTAGAATCTGGCAAATATAGGGTCTATGGAAGGAGTAGCTCCTAGAATCAGAGAAGTAGACCCTGTAGGCATTAGTGCAATCAGATAAGCATTTCTAATGCCGTGTTTTTTAATTTCTTCTGCAAGCTTATCCCAAGGTAAGTTATTACCGTTTTTTTTGGAGTCTTCAAGTATTTCATCAACAGTTCTTCCGAAAAATATTCCCTTGCTCCAGTCAGAACCTTCAAACAGTTCATAACTGCCCCTTTCTTTTGCAAGCTCAAGTGAACCTTTAAGGGCGTAGAAGGCTATGAGTTCGAAGAGTTTATCTGCAAACCGGAGATGTTCCTCACTTTCCCATTTTATACCGTTTTTCACAAGGCAGTAGTGATAGTTTGAAACACCTATGCCTATTGCTCTGTACTTTCTATTTGTATATTCCGCTTCAGGAATAGCGTAATAGTTCATTTCGATAACGTTATCCAGCATCCTTACAAGAATCGGTAGAACTTCCTTTATAGCTTCTTCTGTATAAACCTTTCCCAAGTTAATAGACCCGAGATTACATACGGGTAGATATCCCGCTTCCTTTTTGTAGGTTATTGTTCCTGTTTTTGGGTCAAGAACCGGTTTCTCATGTTTAGAAGTTGACATTGTCTGAACTATTTCATGACATAAATTACTGGAGTATACCATTCCCGCATGTTTGTTCGGGTTTTTCCTGTTAGCTTCATCCCTGAAGAAGATGTACGGTTCCCCTGTTTCGAAAGCAACCGTAATTACTCTTTTCCATAGTTCAAAGGAGTTTACCTTTTTCTTGGCAAACTCGGGAAGGTTTTTCTCCAGTTCAAGATACCATTTTTCGAATTCTTCTCCGTAAAAGTCTTCCAACCCTTTAGGCTCTAATATATCCTGTGAACCATCCTCCTTTATTCCCACGTAGTAATGGGTACCGGGAACAGGCCTAACCTCTTTATATTTACGGTCATAAAGTTTTTTTGTAATGTATTGTCTGGCGTAGTAAGGGTCTATAAGAGTCCAGTCTTCTCTGTTCTTTAGCCTTTTCATAAAGATGTCGGGTATAGATACTGCTGGGTGTATATCGTGAGCCTTCTTCCTTTCGTCTCCGACGTTTGTCTTAACTTCCAAAAAGTCCATAATATCTTTGTGCCAAATATCGAGTGTAATCGATGCAGACCCTTTCCTCATACCCAGCTGGTCTACGTAAGTCATAGTATCGTTGATAAGTTTTACTACCGGAATAACTCCACTTGACGCCCCTTTGAACTTTCTAATAGGTGCCCCGGTAGCCCTTATCTTCCCTATGTATATTCCAAGTCCACCTGCAAACTTAGATATCATTCCAGCCTTCTTAATGTTATCGAATATGTCGTAAAGGTCATCATCTACTGTAAGTACAAAGCAAGAGGAAAGCTGCGTAAAAGGTCTTCTTGCGTTCATAAGTGTGGGAGTGGCTACTGTAACTTTATGTTCTGAGAGAAGGTCGTAGAACTTCTTTGCCCACTCTGCTCTTTCCTCTTTTTTTTCAGGAACGGCCAGCGTCATTGCTATAAGCATGTACATTTCTTGAGGCAATTCTATAACTCTACCTTCCTCGTCTCTTACCAAATACCTGTCGTAAAGTATTTTTATTCCCGTATAGGTAAACAGCATATCCCTTTCGGGTTTTATATAGCGAGCGAGCTCGTTAATTTCCTTCTCAGAGAAATTTTCAAGTAAATATTCTCCGTAAATACCTTTCTCTACGTACTGCTTGATAAACTTGTAAAAGTTCTTTCTGTTGTAAGGCTTATATTTTCCAAGGTCATCTCTCAAAGAATAACCCCTGAGATGTGCAACGTCCTTGTACAGGTCGTATAAAAGGAGTCTTGCAGCTGCGTAAGTCCAATCAGGCCTTTCTGCCGAAACCTTCTCGGCGGCGGTTTTTATAAGAAGTTGTTGTATTTCTTTCGTAGTAATACCATCCCTAAACTGGATTTGAGCATCAACTTCTAGCTCCAAAGGGTCTACATTTAATCCCTCACAGGCAAACCTTATGGCAATCCTTATTTTATTGATATCCAGTTTTTCTTTTTTTCCGTTTCTTTTGATTACGTACATAGTCATGATTTGAAGATTTTACCGAAAGAAAATAGACTTTTTTCTGTTGTATTTCATGGTAATAAAAAAATCCTTTATAAGCTTTTATTTTTTGACATATTCTATCTCCATATGCTTTCGGGCTACGTTAACTATAAAATCATGAACGTAAGAATTTCCGGCAAACACATCGAAAACCTCAAAGGGATTTCCGTTTATGGTATAAATTCCCCCTGCTTCCTTCAGGATAATGAGTCCTGCCATAATATCCCAGGGTTTCATCTCAAACTCCATCATTCCGTCAAATATACCTTCGGCAACCATGCATATATCTACCGCAGCAGCCCCAGGTCTTCTCATAGAGCCAACTTCGTAAAAAACTTCTTTAAAAATGTTTAGATAGATTGAGATGTCTCTTCTGCTTCTTGAAGGAAATCCGTAGACTACTCCTGCATGTTTAAGACTGTTATTCTCTTTCACGCGAATTCTTTGACCATTTTTGTAAGCACCAATATTTTTGGCAGCCCAGTAAAGTTGGTCATAGTAGGGTAAATAAACCGCTCCTACAATAGGTTCATTTTCGTAAACAAGACCTACGGATACTGCAAATATGGGAAAGCCGTTAATGTAATTTTTCGTTCCGTCCAGAGGGTCTATATACCATCTGTACGGGCCTTCTTTCCCTTCTTTACCTCTTTCTTCTCCTACCACCTCATGGTCGGGAAAATAGTTCAAAATAAGCTCCTTTATTCTTTCTTCAGAAGCCTTATCGACGTAGCTTACAAAATCTTTTTCCCCTTTTTCCTCTATGTTTTCCTTACAGATTTTACCAAAGTTTTCTTTAAGAATCTCTCCGCCTGCAAGTGCAGCTATTTTTGCAACTTCTAGAAATTTTTCCAAATTATCCATAAGATAATGTAATAACACAAAACTTTAAGCTGCGAACCTGAAAGTAATTATTCCCTCTTGAACTTCAAAAGTATCTATTTCTTCGAATCTTAGTTTCTTTACAAACCTAAGCAATTTGTCATCAATACTTGCTACTCCACTTCTTTGAACTATAATTGCCTTTATAACCTTTCCTTCCGGATTTACCCAAATTTTAATTTTCACTTGAGAAGGGAACTCTTTAACTTTAAATACTGGAGCGGAAGGAACGTAAACGAGTTTCCTGCTTCCAACTTTTATTTCCACACTTTTTTTACTGACAACCGCGGATATTTCTCCGATTTCTTTCTTTAACTTTTCTCTCTCTGCGAGTTTCCTCTTAATTCTCTTTTCCAGCTCGGGAAGAATGGAAATCTCCTCTTCACGCTTTTGTTGTTCTACCTTTATCGGAACATCTCCCTTATTGAAGCTTCTTTCCACAGCAGCTACGGCTTTTGGCTTAGTTATTTCTTTAGCTTTTTTGGTATTT
>DQVZ01000220.1 GCA_015661465.1 Aquifex aeolicus | reverse complement strand
GCTCTTTCCCCCACCCACGTTCCTTCCGCTACAGCTATTACCACACACCCTTTTAATGGAAAACTGTAACCGTTTGGTAGCTTCGCATTTCCATCAATTTCTATCAAGACAGCTGGAAACTTTTTTCCCCCAACGGGAGCGGGAAAGGAATGGAGTATCTTTCCCTTTACAACACTCCCTAAAGGAATGTAAACCCTTTTCCCCTTCCTTTTCATGGAAACGCTTTTTATACTAGTATTTTTTCCTTTATTCTTTAGCTCCGGATTATCACTTTCATTCAAAGTAGGTTTTACTTGCATGGGTTGAGACGGTGGTGGTTCTATTATAAATTCATATTTCCTTCTTTTTTCTTCTTTCTTGAGCAAATTTTCAAGCTTTTCTTTCGGTTTTAACTCTTTTTTCACATTTTTCTCTTTAACGTTTCCTTCCCTGGTTTTTTGGAGTTCTCTCTTTAAACTTCTTATTTCTTTAATAAGTTCTTCGTTCATTCTCTGCTGAGTTTTTAAAACATCTTCAAGAATTCTTTTCTGAGATTCTATGTCGGAATGAACTACTATTTCCGTATCCTTTGCAAGAAAGAGAAAAAGAAAACCCAGACAAATTACCCCAAGAACTATCAAGAGTGTTTTATTATCCTTCAACCTTTTTATATTTCCTCCTTTCCTCTTTTCCTCTTTCTTAACGTCTTCCTCAAAAACTTCCATAGCTATCCTCCTTCTATGTAGGGAACTACGAAGTCCTCCGAAATTACCCTTCCTTTAGAAAGTTTCTTTATTACCACAAAGGAAACTTCCTCTTCTGGTTTTAACCATCCCTCTTTTTCCAACCAAACGAGTACTGTTCCTTTTTCAAACAGCATGTCAGAAGTGAGTTTTTTTTGCATATACGATAGGTTCTTTACCTTTCCCACTATTCCAGCTAATCCGTTTCCTACATAAAGATACTTTATCTTTACGAGAAAATTCCTTATTCTCTTTTCTTTTTTGGTTTTTATAATCTCGAACCCTTGAGGAGCTTTTCCTTTCAAAAGGGATTGCATAAGCTTTTCAGCTTTTTGAATGAGTCCTACGCTTTTTACTTCTATTTTCCTCTCCTTTTCCCGTGAAAGAACATATTTCTCGTAAGCTCTTTCAAGTTTTCGGTCAATAACCTTTACGTAAGTAACTCCCCCGTTTATAGGGAAGAGGTAAAAAGAGTAATTCCTATAAACGTTTCCTTTTTTACAGGATATTCCCACGCTTGTCGGATTCTCAAGTACGGAGATAAAAACCCCGTTACCCGAAACTTTAACGTGAACCAAGTCGTTATAAAAGGTTCTCAAAACTACACAGGGAAGCTCTATGACAACTACACTGTTTTTGGGAACTTTTAGCTCAACAGTTTTTTCATTCCAGTAAATTACCGCTCCGAAGGATAGGGATAGACTCAGTAAGGGAGTAAGTATTTTTCGTAAACCCAACCTTCTTTACCTCCAGATACACTTCTGACCTTCTTCCATTCACCGAAGGTTTTAAGTTCTTCCACAATATCACCTTTTCTGAAATATCCCAAAACAGTGCAAGAAAAAGAAGGACATCTCCTTATTCTTAGTTTTGTAGCTGTGACTAAATACTTGCTTTTTACTCCCATTTCGATGAATACTTCACCATCTTTCTTCAAGCTCAGCTTTTTTATCTCCTCCTCTATTTTCTTTATTCTTTTCTCGAGGAAAGAAACTTTTTCTATAAGTTTATAAACAGCTCTAAGAATTAATTCGCTTTCGTCTATTACAGCTCCGGTGAGATATCCGCTCGGAAAAGAAAGAGTTAGAATTAGGAAGGAGAGTACTGCGTATTTGTTCATTCTCTTTCCTCCACGAATTTCCTTATTTTTTCGATATACTCGTTCTTCTCTGTATCAGGTAGAACCCTTGAATACCCCTTTTTACCTCTCTCCCACTTCTTCACCTCTTTTAAAATTTTCTCAAGGTCTTTTATCAGTAAGTTCCTGTTCAAAACCGTAGGGTCTATTTCTTTTGCTTTCTGTATAGCTTTTCTTAGGTGGTATATGACTCCTTCAACTCCATACTTCTCCGGAACGTAAATAGCGTTGTAAACGAAACCTTCCCAACCTTTTTCTCCTTCTCTATAACTCACTAAAGCTTTTATTCCCTTGCTTTCAAGTAACTTTTTGTAAAACTCAGCATCTACTTTTCTCTTGTAAACTCCGAAAACGATAGAATCTTCAGAAAGCAATACCTTAAAACCCAATCTCTGTCCGGAAAAAACATAAAAAGCTATCAGCGGAAACGGTAAGTTCTCCGTAGGTATGTACAACCAGTACCCCGTTGCTATGTTCGCTTTCTTAGCTCTCTTCAGAGAATAACCCGTTGAAAATCCATCTATCCATCCCGTCTTATAAGCTGTAATTTCATCCGAAAACGAAACGGTAAAAATAAAGAGGAGAGGG
>DQVZ01000162.1 GCA_015661465.1 Aquifex aeolicus | reverse complement strand
TTTTACCGCAAAGACTTCACAGGCTCTTATTTTTTGCCTAAGCCATCTCTCTGAAAATCCCTTAATTTCGCTGATAGGAACAAATGCAAACCTTCACATACACTTTTAAGTTAAACCTTAAAAGTTCTCAAATCTTTTCTTTCGCCAATTTTCTGTATCTTGCAAACTTCAAGTAGTCTTGAGATAACTTTTCAACTCCACACGGTAGATTAGGAACATAAAATTTTTAGAGAGGGGTTTTTATGGAATTTCTGAAGGAGATTATAAAAGAAGTGAGGAGGTAGTAAGGTTAGTTATTTTTCCGTAATGCAGTTATTTTGAGGAAATAAGGGAAAATAGGAAAGGAAGTAGGGGAGCGGCGGTAGAAGGTTCTATCGAGTTATTATCTCCCTGTTATTTTCTGAGCTTCCAAAAAATGCACATACCTTTATTCCTTAATTCCCAAACTCCAAACCCGAATTCTTTACACCGTTTCTATGCAATGTTAACTATTGTCATATAAGAAGGAACGGTTAGTATTCACTATAATTTATCCTATGAGGTACGACGTAATCATTGTGGGTGGTGGTCCGGCAGGACTCGGTTGTGCCCTAACTTTTGCCTCTTCACAGGGAAGAGGATGGCAATGGGCTGAAGGAAGAAAATTCTTAGTTATAGACGACGGAAAATCCGACCTCAATAAAGCAATGCTCAACAATGTACCGGGTGTTCCGATAGGAACTATTGGAACGGAACTTTTAAAACAAATAAGAGAACAGATAAAATCTCTAAGTGAAAACGTTGAGTTTGCAGAAGATACAGTTGTAAAAGTTGAGGGATATAAAGGTAATTTTAAAGTCCATACTAAAAGCGGCAATGTTTACGAAGCGGATTACGTAGTTTTAGCTTCCGGATTCCACAAATTTGAGATAGAATGTGAGGGAGTAGAAGTAATTGATAATCCGAAATCTCCTAAGCCCGGAAGAGTGATGATAAAACACGATGGAGATTATAAGGTAAAAAATGGCCTGTATGTTGCGGGATTACTTGCAGGATTAAGTTCTATGTATACCGCAGCAGCGGGTAGCGGAGTTCAAGTTGCTATAAATATACTCTCCGAATGGGCAGGTAAGCCTGTAGTAATACACGACGTTCCGCCCAAAGAAGATTGAAAAGAACCATAGCTTCTCTCCTCTTAAGCTTTCTATTTATTGTGTTAGTTTTCTACTTTTTACCTTTTCACGAACTAATAGAAGATCTCAAAAAAATAGATTTACTTACTTTCTTTTTGGCCTTTCTTTTGTATACACTTAGTCAAATTACACGCAGCTTGAAGTGGAGTATTTTGCTAAAAATTCCCTTCAAGGAAAGTTTTTTTCTAAACTCCGCAAACCTATTTTTAAATAACATACTGCCTGCAAGAAGCGGTGAACTCAGCTGGTTTTATTACACTAAAAGGCTGGGTATAGAACTTAAATACTCCCTTTGGGGTTTTTTCATCGGAAGAATTTACGACATGATGGGTTTATTTGCGGTAGTTTCCTTCAGTTATCTGTGGGTAAAATTCGGGATACTTCAAGCTTTATCCTTTTTAGCACTACTTATTATTTTTAGCCCTTTCTTTCAAAAAGTAATTTTCCTTATTCCAAAATTCTGGAAATTTAAAGAAATAAAAAATTTTCTAATCAGGGAATTTTCTCCAAAACTCTCATTTTTTCTTTTCTCTATATCGGTTGTATCTTTCTTTTTGAAAGCAGTCTCCACCTACTTAATAGTATCTTCTGTATCGAATGTAGACCTGTTTATTTATACCTTGGGATTCTTAGGGGGAGAGCTTTCGTCGGTTCTTCCGATTCACGGTTTTATGGGATACGGAACCTATGAAGCCGGTTTTCTAATCCCTTTGAAAGTTATTGGTATCGAAATAAAAGAGGGATTAAAGATGGGATTTTTAGCTCATAACTTTTTGCTCTTTTCCTCCGCAATCTGGGGAATTTTATCTATATTTTATTTGCAAATTTTTTCTCGTAAAGCTCCCTGACTTTTTTTCTTCCCCATTCTACCGCTTCGAGTATTTCCTCAACATTTTGAGGGTCTTGTATATTTACTTCGCTCAAGGTTTCTTCTATTAAATCAGCTATATCGAGGAAAGAAATTTTTCTCTCAAGGAACAAGCTTACCGCTTCCTCATCGGCCCCGACAAGGACAGGGACATAGACTCCGCCCATAAAACCTGCCCACTTTGCCAAGTCAATAGCTTTAAACTTACTCGTATCTACCTTTTCAAAAGTAATGGGAGAAAGCTCTATTAAAGATACATTCTTGAAAGGATATTCCTTTCTCTC
>DQVZ01000166.1 GCA_015661465.1 Aquifex aeolicus | reverse complement strand
GCTTTGAGCCTTGCTCTTCCGTATTCTTGTTTTTCTGACTTTGCTACTTTTCCCCCGAGTTGGTGAGTAATTACCTGAAGGCCGTAGCATATACCCAGTATAGGAATTCCGAGATTATAAATTTCAGGGTCAGGTAGAGGTGCTCCTTCTGTGTAAACAGAGGCAGGGCCACCTGAAAATATTATTCCGTAAGGTGCTTTCTTTTTAATTTCTTCGGCAGGAATATCCCAGTTTACTATTTCACTGTAAACTCCCAGTTCCCTAATCCTTCTTGCGATTAGTTGGACGTATTGAGAACCAAAGTTTACCACAAGTATGGGTTTCTTCTGCATAAGATTTAATAATATATGAGCAAAATTCTTATTTTACTTTTTTAAAAATTTTAAAATCTGAGTTATGGCTATAGACAAGGAGAAAATAAAGCAAGCTATAAGGCTATTTCTCGAAGGAATAGGAGAAGACCCTGACAGAGAAGGACTCAGAGAAACACCCGAGAGGGTTGCCCGTATGTGGGAAGAGTTTGAACGTATGAGAACCTTTAATATGAAACTCTTCGAAGAATTCGGCAGTTATAACGAAATGGTTCTGGTAAAAGATATAAAATTCTACAGTTTATGTGAACACCACCTTTTGCCTTTTTTCGGAAAAGCTCACATTGCATATATTCCCAATAAAAAGATATCCGGGCTTTCAAAGTTAGTTAGAACCGTAAGGGCTTTTGCCCTTAGACCTCAAGTTCAAGAAAGACTTACCGAAGAGATAGCGGATTTTTTAGAAAAGGAGCTGGAACCCAAAGGGGTAGGTGTAGTAATAGAAGCAGAACACCTCTGTATGTCAATGCGTGGAGTAATGTCTCCTGAACATCTAACTGTGACGTCAGCCCTAAGAGGTGTATTCTTAAAGGACATAAGAACCCGGGAAGAATTTCTAAAACTCGTTAAGGGAAAATAATCAGGGTATGGGAACTTTTTCCATTATTTCATTCATAAGTTGTTGGAAAGATATTTCACTTCTTAAAACTAACCTGTGTGAGACTACATAGGGTAAAAGTTCGATTACATCCTCGGGGACAACGAAATCCCTTTCCCTTATTAGAGCCAAAGCTTTTGAAGTATTCGCCAGATGGATAACTCCTCGTGTGGAAATGCCTAAAATTACAGAAGGGTGATTTCTTATTTCATTGGATATATTTACTATAAACTCTGCTACTTCGGGGGAAATATAGACGTTTTTTACTTCCTCCATCGTAGCTAATAGTTCTTCTTTTCTGAAAAGCGGTCTCAGATTCTTTACTTCTTCCATAGGATTTGTACCTTGTACTATTTGAATTTCATACTCCTTTGAGGGATAGCCTATTGAAAGCTTCATGGTGAAACGGTCAAGCTGAGCTTCCGGCAAGGGATAAGTTCCGTGATGTTCAATAGGATTTTGGGTAGCTATTACAAAAAAGGGTTCCGGAAGCTTATAAGTTCTACCGTCTACACTCACTTGCTTTTCCGCCATGGCTTCTAAAAGAGCACTCTGGGTTTTAGGTGTTCCTCGGTTAATTTCATCCGCAAGAACGAGGTTATGGAATATCGGACCCGGTTTAAACTCAAACTCTCTCGTTTTGGGGTTAAAAATGTTTACTCCCGTAATGTCCGACGGCATAAGATCACTTGTGAATTGAATTCTGGTAAAGGAGAGGCCTAAAACCCTTGCTAGAGCTAAAGATAATGTAGTTTTACCGGTTCCGGGTATATCCTCTATGAGGAGATGGCCTCCCGATAAGAAACACACCAGAGCATTTCTAATCACTCCCTCTTTCCCTTTTATAACCTTAGATACCTCGGAAATTATAAGCTCAAAATCCATTGGTATAATTTTAAAATCAAAGGAGGAAAATGGTGAACGAGATATTCCAAGCACCGCAAGTACCTGCCGGGATTACGGAATATCCCTTAATGCCCTTGAGAGACATAGTAATATTCCCGACAGTGGTTCAACCCTTATTTGTGGGAAGGCATTTCTCAATAAGGGCTATAGAAGAAGCCAATAAAAAAAACCGCCTAATCTTCCTTGTTCTTCAAAAGGACAAAGACATAGAGGAACCAAAGGAAGAGGACATATATAAGGTTGGAGTAGTTGCCCATATACTTAGAACCGTTCCAATAGAGGACAGCAGAGTAAAAATCTTAGTTCAGGGTTTAAAAAGGGGAATAATCAAAAATCTAAAGTGGAATGGAGATTTCTGGGTAGCCGAAATTGACGTTATAGATGATAAGGATATTCCTCCTGAAGAACAAACACTGGAAGATAAAGCTCTTGTAAAAGCCGTAAAAGAATCAATAGATAAACTGGTAAGCTTAGGAAAACAGATAATTCCGGATTTAGTTGTACTTATAAAAGAGATAGAAGAGCTGGGAAAGCTCGCGGATATAGTAGCTTCCGTTTTAGATATAAAGTCAAATCAAGCCCAGGAAATACTTGAAATTTTAGACCCCAGGGAAAGACTTAAGAAGGTTCACAGGCTACTGCAGGATGAAATAGGACTTATGGAGGTAAAACAGAGGATAAGTGAGATAGCCCGTGAGAAAATGGAGAAAGAACAACGAGAATATTTCCTGAGACAGCAGCTTAAAGCTATACAAGAGGAGCTTGGAGAAGCGGGAGGGATAAAAGCTGAAATAGAGGAATACAATAAGAAGTTCGAGGAAATAAAACCCTGCCTTCCCGAAGAAGGAATTAAGGAGATAGAGAAAAACATAAGGAGATTAGAAAGACTACATCCTGACTCTGCGGAAGCAGGAGTAATAAGAACATGGTTAGATTGGGTTCTCGACCTTCCTTGGTGTACAAAAACTGAAGATAATTATGACTTAGAACGAGCAAGGGAAATTCTAGATAGAGATCACTACGACCTTGAAAAGGTAAAAGACAGGATAATTGAGTATTTAGCAATAAGGAAGCTTACTCAAGGGAAAGATTCACCTACTCAAATTGTTGCCTTTGTCGGACCTCCAGGTGTTGGAAAGACCTCCTTAGGACGTTCCATCGCTGAAGCTCTAGGGAGAAAGTTTGTAAGAATAGCTCTGGGAGGAATAAGGGACGAAGCGGAAATAAGAGGTCACAGGAGAACCTACGTAGGTGCTATGCCTGGAAGAATTATACAGGCTATTAAACAAGCAGGAACTAAAAATCCCGTAATTATGCTGGACGAGATAGATAAACTTGCCATTTCCTTCCAGGGTGACCCTGCTGCGGCCCTGCTTGAAGTTCTCGACCCGGAACAAAATAAAAAATTTACAGATTTATACATAGGAATTCCTTTTGATTTATCCGAGGTAATATTTATATGTACTGGAAATAGAGCTGATACCATACCGACGCCTCTTCTCGATAGAATGGAATTGATAACTCTTTCAGGATATTCTGAAGAGGAAAAGTTGTTTATAGCTAAAAAGCATCTCATTCCCAAATTAATTCCCTTGCACGGGCTAAAACACGAAGAAGTTGAGTTTACAGATGAAGCTATACTTGAAATCATAAGAGGATATACAAGGGAGGCGGGGGTAAGAAATCTGCAAAGACAAATTTCTGCAGTTCTCAGAAAACTAGCTGTGAAAAAACTACAAGGTCAGCAAGGGCCTTTCAAAATTACTCCGGAGTTGGTCAAAAAACTTCTCGGAGTTTCTAGATATAGACCCGAGAAAGAAAAGAAACCTCTTATAGGTGTGGCCACGGGTCTTGCATGGACTGAGGTCGGCGGAGAAATAATGTTTATTGAAGCTACTAAGATGAAAGGTAAAGGCTCAGTCGTATTGACAGGTTCTTTAGGAGATATAATGAAAGAAAGTGCCCAGGCAGCTCTTTCCTTTATCCGTTCCAAGGCAGAGGATTACGGTATAGAGCCGGATATCTTCTCTCAAGTTGATATACACGTTCACGTTCCAGAAGGTGCTGTCCCGAAAGACGGTCCTTCTGCAGGGGTTGCGATAGCAACAGCGCTTTTATCTCTTTTCGCAAATATACCCGTGAGAATGGATGTAGCTATGACAGGAGAAATTACACTAAGAGGCAGGGTTCTTCCTGTTGGAGGACTGAAAGAAAAGATTCTTGCAGCAAAAAGAGCGGAGATTTACGAGGTAATCCTTCCGGCGAAAAATAAAGATGAAGTTATGGAAGAACTTCCAGAATATGTAAAGGAGAAAATGACACTACACTTCGTAGATAATCTAGATGAAGTATTCAGAATAGCTCTGGTGAGAGAACCCAAACCTGTCAAAGAGGAGTAATTTCTATTAGGAATATTTCCCCTCTGTTTTGTATAGACAATGTTCCTTGGCTTCCCGTTATCACAAATATCCTCCCTTTGCTGTCCTTGACTATGGCCTGAATAGCCCCTTCAAATTTTCTCCCTTTTAG
>DQVZ01000079.1 GCA_015661465.1 Aquifex aeolicus | reverse complement strand
TGAAGCTGAAGAGGAACATTGTGTTTCTATCTTTTGAAACTGCACTCCTATACCCTTTCGTTCTCAATGCTCACCTAATTTTTAAACAGCCTCCCAAAATCCCTTGTCAAACAAAAAAATAAGTTTAAAATATAATCCTCAGGATAAGCCGGAGTGGCGGAACTGGCAGACGCGCCGTCTTGAGGGGACGGTGCCCTTCACGGGCGTGCGGGTTCGACTCCCGCCTCCGGCACCATCTTAAATCTTTACACTTTAAAATAATTCCCATGCCTAAAAACAATATTCTTTTAAAAAGCTTACAAGGAGAATCTGTAGAAAGGTACCCCGTATGGTTGATGAGACAGGCTGGAAGGTATATGCCCGAATACTTAGCTATAAGAAACAGGGTTAGCAATTTTCTTGAACTCTGTAAGGATGTAGACCTTGCAACAGAAATATCCCTTCTCCCATTAAAGCTTTTGGGAGTGGATGCTATTATAGTATTTTCGGATATTCTTGTTCCCTTAGAATCTCTAGGAGTAAAAGTAGAATTTGTTGAAGGTGAAGGACCAAAGCTTTTTTGGAGCGGAAAGCCTGAAGATTTAAAGAAATACAATCCTGAAGACAACGCATACGTTTACGAAGTAATAAAAAGAGTGAAATCTTGTCAGGATGAAGTACCCGTTATAGGTTTCGCAGGAGCACCCTTTACACTTTTTTCTTACTTGATAGAAGGTGGAGCGAGTAAAGATTTTAGAAAAACAAAACTTTTCATGTGGGAAAAACCGAGAGATTTTAAAAGAATTATGGACATTCTTACAGAGACTATAGCCATATATCTAAAAGAGCAAATAAAAGCTGGTGCAGATGTGATACAAATTTTTGATAGCTGGGTAAATCACTTAAGTTATGAAGATTACAACGAATACGTTTATCCATATGTGAATTATCTTGTAAGCACATTAAAGGAATTTTCAGATACTCCATTAATTTACTTTTTCAGAGGGTCTGCTGCTTTTATAGACATCGCTATGGATTACCCCGTTGATGCTCTTTCCGTAGACTGGAGTGTGGATATTCCGGAACTTTATAACCTCTACGATAAAGCTCTACAAGGGAATTTAGAACCGAGCGTTCTTTACGCAAGCAAGGAAACTATTAAGGAAAAAACGGAAGCCCTCTTAAAAAGAATTCCTGTAAAAACTAGGTACATATTCAATCTGGGTCATGGTCTTAGCCCAGATATGGAATTCGAAAAGGTTAAATTCCTCGTAGATACCGTTAAGAACTTTCCCATAGCTTAACTTTACCTATAAAGTCCTTTGCAAACTGATAGGCAGTTCTTCCTGAAAAACTTCCCATTTCTGTTGCCCATTTTAGACTTTCTCTCTCTATTTTTTCATTTACCTCTACTCCGTATTCTCTTAGATATGTTTCAACTGCTTTTAAATATAGTTTCTTGTCCATAGGTGGAAACTGAATTCTTATTCCGAATCTCTCCACCAAAGAAATTCTTTCCTGTAGAGTTTCTTCAGGGAATTTTTCGTTTTCTTCCGTATCGCGTATCAATTGCCTTCTGTTTGTTGTAGCATAGACGAGAACATTAGCCGGTCTTTCTTCAACATCTCCGTCCATAAGGGATTTAAGTATTCTAAAGGTATCATCGTGAGGTTCAAAAGAGAGATCATCAAAAAAGAGAATAAATCGTTGACGTTTACCTCTTAGAATCTCGTACAACTGAGCAAGTTCAGGAATTTCACTTTTATTAATTTGGATTATTCTCAGACCCTCATTTCCGAATATACCGAGAAGTGCTTTTACTAGAGATGACTTACCTGTTCCCCTCGCTCCCCACAGAAGAATATCGTTAGCAGGGAAACCTTTGACAAATTGATGAGTATTTTTTACAACTATTTCCTTTTGCCTTTCTATTCCAATCAGCTTTTTTATGTCAGGAATGTGAGGGTATTTTACAGGTTCTATTCTATCAGTTTTAAGCCTAAAGGCTAAGTACTTTCTGAAGAACTCTTCATCGTATCTTTCTGGAATAAGTCCTCTTGAGAGTTCTTTTATCAACTCATCGATAATACCCATTTCTGAAATTTTACTGGAAAGCTACTAAGAATCGTGCTATATTATATACTCCATAGAGCGGGCGTAGCTCAGTGGTAGAGCGGCTGCTTGCCATGCAGCAGGTCGCGGGTTCGAGTCCCGTCGCCCGCTCCATTATCTTACAGTAAATTATAAGATGCAATTATATACTCCTTTATGGAAAAATGAAGGTAGCGGTGATATAAATAAACCAGAGAGGGTT
>DQVZ01000236.1 GCA_015661465.1 Aquifex aeolicus | reverse complement strand
TTGGTATTAGGACTTTTCAATGCAATTCCTATTCCACCTCTGGATGGCAGTAAAGCTCTTATGAGTTTTCTATCTTACAGATACTGGGAGATGTTCTACAGGCTTGAACAGTACGGTTTTCTAATAATCACAGTCCTTTTATTTACTGGTGTTCTCCAAAGTATAATAATGCCCCCTCTTATTTTTCTGTACAGGCTTATTCTCGGATAATGAGGGATTTAACATTTCTGTTAATCTTATCTCTTTTTTCTATCGGAGGCATCTTTTTTCCTGAAGTATTCAAAGGTCTTAAAGAGTTTATCGTACCGCTTTTAGTAATAATAATGCTTTCCATGGGAATTACGTTGACCCTTGAAGATTTTAGGAGCATTACAAAAAAGCCTATCGTAGTTCTCTACGGAGCTTTCCTTCAGTTTACGATAATGCCTCTTTCCGCTTATGTACTCTCAACAAGTTTTAAACTCCCGCCTGAATTATTTGTGGGAGTTGTTTTAGTGGGTTCAGCTCCAGGTGGGACTGCTTCAAACTTAATTACTTATCTTTCAAAGGGAGACCTTTCTTATTCAATCTCAATGACAGTAACATCTACGCTTCTTTCACCGCTCTTTACACCCCTGTGGACGTACCTCCTTGCTGGTAAATACGTTGAAGTTCCCTTTCTGTCAATGGTAGAAACCACTCTCAAGATTGTAGTTCTTCCGGTTGCTTTAGGAATGATTTTAAGAACATTTCTCGGAGAAAGAGTCTACTCCGTTGAAAGGTTTCTTCCCTTGGTTGCCGTTTTTTCCATTTCTGTTATAATAGCCACGATTTTTGCCGTAAATTCGGAATCTTTAAAGGAGATAAGCCTTCTAGTTATTGCTATCGTTTTACTTCACAACATTTTAGGATTTATTCTTGGATACCTTTTTGGATTGATGGCAGGCCTAGACCATAAAAAGGCTAAGACACTCTCCATAGAAGTGGGAATGCAAAACTCAGGACTCTCAGCCGTTTTAGCGGTTAAGTATTTTTCAAAAATTTCCGCAATTCCTTCGGCAGTCTTTAGTTTGTCTCAAAATCTACTCGGAGTCCTTTTTTCCTTCCTTTTCAGAAGAATTTAAATTTTTTTCCACTCTTTTGAGGTCTATGTAGGCGTTTTTAAAACCTGCTATTATCCCTATTAGGAAGAAAAACATAAGACCCCAAGGTTTTGTTTTTATCCCGAACCAGTTTTCCATAGCCCAGTCAAAACCAAAACCTACCAACACACCCGCAATTATTCCTCCTACAAGATTGAGTCCTACCGTAAGTGCAACGAAATATTTTGAGTTCATATATCAAAAATTACCTCAGCTTCGTAATGGTCGCCCACTTTTTCTATCTTAAGGCGGTGGTAAGTTGCAGCCTTTATGACCAGCTTAGAAGGGTGTTTCTGAGGGTCGAAGCGTTCACCTATTAATTTTACTTTTACAAAATTATCGTCCAAATCCATAATTTCACACCGGGATGCCACAAACTTTTTACTTTCGTGGAGAACGAGAGCTTTGTTGATTATATCTGCGAGAAGAAAAGGAAGCTCATTTTGTGCTTGAATTTCATACTCTTCTTTTTGTTCAACTTTATCTATATCGGTAATCTCGTTAAAAGTTGCGAGAATTGAAGCGCAGAATAGACTTTTTAAATCCTTAGCTTTTACCTTTATACCTGCATCCGCAGTAATATCGTAAATCGACTTGTAATCTAAATTCATGGAAAAAATTTTACAAAAGCCCGTATTTTTTGAGTATAGTTTCGAGCTCCCTATCGGTTTTGGCTTTTTCCCTGAGGACGTTAAGTAGCTTTTTAAATTTCTCAGGTTTTAGCTCCCTTTCCATATCTTCAAAGGTTTCCTCTTTAGTTTTCCTGATTATAGTTTTTCTGTCCCACCATGCAAAGGCTATAACGCTCACTGTCAAGGTTGTGAATATTCCTGTGATTATCCACAAAAATGTATATAGCTGCTCAAACCTCTTATCCATTAACTCGAACCTTTTATTCATATCCTCTCTTAGCTCTTCAAACCTTTTGTTTATGTCATTTCTTAATTCTCCAAAGCGCCGGTCTACTTGTTCCATAAAAACTTTTAAGGTAGTTTCAAGTCTTATTAATCTTTCCCTGTCTTCCTGGGTAAAGCCAGTCTCTTTTGAAAATCCTAAGCCGAGTAGCAAGAATAATACAACGCCGAATACTTTCATATTTCAGTTAATATAATTACTTAAACCTATAAGGTGAAAACAGTTTAAAGTATTCCGAGACTTCACCCTTATCCACAAGTTTGAGAGCTATCTCTGCGGTTATCGGAGCAAGCAGTATACCGTTTCTATAATGGCCGCTAAATACCGCAAAGTTTTCACCAAAGTAAAAAATGGGAAGCTCGTCGGGAGTTCCCGGTCTGAAACCAACTCTCACTTCGAAGAATTCTGCATCCTTTAAAGCCGGAGAAACTTTAATAGCTCCTTGGGCTAACCTGCTTACTCCCTCAAGGGTAGTTGTGGTATCAAAGCCTCTGTGTTCCGTCGTTGCTCCAACCAAAATATCTTTTTCCCTTGGGATTATGTAGGCTGACCTTGAGTAGATTACGTAATCTTTAAAGGGCGCAGATATTCTGAGTATTTGCCCTTTTACCGGAAATACGGGAAAGTTAAAGTGTTCTTTGAGCCACGCCCCTGTGGCAAATATGTAAAAGTCTGCAGCTATTTCTTTGAAAAATCCGTAAACCTTTTCTATCTTTTCACCTTCTTTATGTATATTAACTATATCTTCGCCGATAATTTCCCCACCCAGCTTTTTAAAAGCTATATACAGAGCTTCCATTAACTCTTCTGTATTCACATTACCTTCATCACCGTAAACAACCCCGTATCTTACCTCTTCTGTGATATAAGGAAATTCCTTAACGAGTTCACTCCCATCGTAAGAAACAATGTTTTGACATATATTTTGGGAATACTTTCTTACTTTTTCTTTGAGCTCCGTCTCTTCTTCTTCTGTGAGTGCTATTCTGAGAATTCCTTGTGAGAAAAATACCCTTCTTCCCGAAATTTCTTTTATCCTTTCAAGATAATCGTGCCAGAGTTTTAAGCTTTCTACGGAAAATCTCAAAAAATCACCTTCGAGGCCCTCAGAGAAAGGAGCTAACATCCCTCCTGCTATCCAGGAAGCTCCCTCCCTTTCATTTCTAACAGCAAGTTTAACATTGTAACCCGCGAGGAGCAAATCTATAGCTATTGATAGTCCTACTATCCCACCGCCTACAATCAGTATATCCATACTAACTATTTTAGAATTTAAAATATTCATAATGAAAACCGTTCTAATATCGGGAGAGCGCTTTTACAGTATAGAGGAAGCAAATCTCATAAAGGAAATATTTTTAAAGGCCTCTTCCACTTTTGAATCCTTTGGATACGATTACATTAATCTCTCCCATTTTGAACCTTACGAATACCAGGAACTTTCCTTCGGTGAAAAGGCAAAAGAAGCTATTACGTTTAAAGACAGTTCGACCAAAGAAACCTTTGGCCTTAGGCTGGATTTCACAACTCAGGTAGTAAGAACAATATCAAATCTAAAAAATTTAAAGTTTCCCGAGAAGCTCTATTACTTCGGAAGTGTCTTCTCACTGGATAGAAAGGGCTTTGAAAAACTTCAGACCGGAATAGAGCTTATAGGTATAAACAATCTAGAGGCTGATGTAGAAGTAATTCAAGTTTTGGTAGAATTTCTAAAGACCCTTGAAATTAAGGATGTAAAGGTTATCCTCAGCCATGCGGGTATAGTAAGGAAACTTGCCAAAGACGATAACCAGCTGATTAAAGCTTTCTTTGAAAGAGATGTTGAGAAATTAAAAAAGATTTTTGGAATCGATGTTAATAAAGTCCTGAGAATTTCCAATAGCCATGAAATTCTGGAAATTCTTAAGAAGTATCCCCTCGATGAAGAAAGAGAAACTCTCAAACGTATAGGGGAAAAACTAAAAGAACTCGGAATAAGCTTTGCCTACGACCTTTGTGAAGTAAGACATTTCCCTTACTACACCGGCGTGATTTTTGAAATTTACGAATCAAAATACCACAGAGCAATAGCGGGCGGAGGAAGGTACGACAACCTTTCTACTCTTTTTGGAAAAAACTTACCCGCTACCGGCGGAGCTGTATATCTTGAAAGATTAATAGACATTCTTCCTAAGGCTGTTTCTCTAAAGGATTACTTCATCATAGATAAATCCGAGAAGAAATTGGGAAAACACTTAGCGAATGTACTAAGAGGCAAAGGAAAAAGGGTAGCGATAGAACTCGCAGAAAGGAAAGTGGAAGATTCTATAATTTACGCTTTTGAGAAAGGCTACAAGGAGATATTATTAATTGACGATAAAAAGGTTAAAGTCTTTTCTACGACGAAAGAATGTATAACTATGACCGTAAGGGAGTTTTTGGAGTTAATCCAGTAGTTCTTTCAATTTTTCAAGATAAGTAAGTTTTTCCCAGGGTAAGTTTTCTTTACCGAAGTGTCCGTATACCGAAGTTTGTCTATATATAGCTTTCCTTAAATCCAGAAAATCTATTATTTCTACAGGTTTTAGGGGGAAGACTTTTTTAATGGCTTCGGTTAACTTTGCTTTACTTATTTTTTCCGTACCAAAGGTTTCTATATCGAAGGTTACCGGCTCGGAAAGTCCAAAAGCGTATCCTATCTGAACTAAACATCTATCCGCCCATTCGCCCGCTACTATATGTTTTGCAATCATCCTTGCAAGGTATGAACCTGAGCGGTCTGTCTTGGTAGGGTCTTTCCCTGAAAAAGCACTTCCACCCGAAAGACCTATATCTCCGTATGCGTCGGAAACTATCTTCCTCCCGGTAAGTCCCGTATCGGCGACAGGCCCACCGATGACAAATCTCCCTGTGGGATTTACCTTTAAGAGTGTTTTTTCCGTTAAAAACTCCTCCGGGATTTCCCTTTTTATCACCTCTTCTATTATCAATTCCCTGAGATGTGTTAGGGATACATCCGGGTCGTGATGAACGTAGGCAATAACACTTTGAACGTATTTGGGTCTGCCGTTTTCGTATATCATGGCTATGAGAACCTTTCCGTCCGGTCTTAAAAAGGGAAATTTACCTATTTTTCTATATTCGGAAATCCTCTTTGTTATTTTGTGGGCTAATGTAATAGGCCAAGGCATCAGGTTAGGAGCTTCTTTTGAAGCATAACCTACCACTATCGCCGTGTCTCCCGCTCCTTCCGCAGAAATACCAAGTGCAATCTCAGGACTTTGTTCATCTATTGATTGAATTACAGCACAAGTATCGGCATCAAAACCCAGTTCAGGTCTTGTATAACCTATATCTTTTATTACATTTCTTGCAACTCTCGGAATGTCCACGTAGCTTTCTGTTGAAAGTTCTCCCCCAACAATTACTAGACCTGTAGTGACCATTATTTCAAGAGAAACCCTGCTGTAAGGGTCCTTTTTTAGAAATTCGTCTAGCAGTGCATCGGCTATTTGGTCTGCTATTTTATCAGGGTGTCCCTCCGTTACGGATTCTGCCATTCTGAGTGTATACATACCTTTAATTTTAATTAGTACATATACAATTTGGTTTAAAATAATTTTCTCCATGAAAATACTTGTTCAGAAGTTCGGAGGAACCTCCGTAGCTAATCTTGAGAGAATTGAGCTCTGTGCAAAAAGGGTAATCAATGCTTTAGAAAAAGGTTATAAGCCTGTTGTGGTGTCTTCCGCAATGGCAGGCGAAACGGACTCCCTTGTAAATTTAGCCTGTAAAGTATCTTCGAGACCACCCGAAAGAGAAATGGACATGCTTCTTGCGACAGGTGAGCAAAGAGCCATAGCCCTTTTTGCTATGACACTGCATAAGTTGGGATATCCAGCGGTGAGCTTATGCGGTTGGCAGGTTCCGATAATTACCGACAATATTCACACAAAGGCCAGGATAAGAAAAATAGGAATAAGAAGACTTTTGAATCTGATTGAGGAAGGGTATATTCCTGTAGTTGCAGGATTTCAGGGTGTTACCGAAGACTGGGAAATCACTACTTTAGGAAGAGGAGGTTCTGATACAACAGCTGTTGCCTTGGCCGCAGCTCTTAAAGCTGATTGTGAGATTAACACGGATGTTCCGGGAGTCTTTACTGCTGATCCGAGGATAGTTCCTTCCGCACGAAAAATTTCTAAGATATCCTACGAGGAAATGTTGGAACTTGCATCTTTGGGTGCAAAGGTAATGCAAATAAGAAGTGTTGAATTTGCAGCAAAGTATAACGTTAGAATACACGTAAGGAGTACTTTTTCCGAAGAAGAGGGAACTTGGATTGTTCCGGAGGAGGAGGTTATGGAGAAAGTAGTAGTAAGAGGAATCACCGTAGATACAAATGAATCTAGAATTACCGTAGTGAAAGTTCCCGACAAACCGGGAATTGCTGCTCGGATTTTCAAAGCCCTCGGAGATGCTCATATAGTTGTGGATATGATAGTTCAAAACGTTTCCCATGAAGGCTATACAGATATGTCCTTTACCGTAAACAAAACCGAAGCCGACAAAGCGGAAGAAATAGTTAAGAAAATAGCTGAGGATATAGGTGCAAAAGAAGTGATAAGGGACGACAAAGTGGCTAAGATTTCAATAGTGGGAATAGGTATGAGAAGTGCTTATGGTGTTGCTGGAAGGATGTTTGAAATTCTTGCTAAAAACGGGATAAATATAAAAGCTATATCTACTTCGGAAATAAAAATTTCTTGCTTAATAGAAGAGAAGTATGCTGAGCTGGCTGTGAGAGCTCTTCACGAAGAGTTCATAGAGGAAATAGAAGAGTTCGAAACGATAAATGATAAGAATAAGTAGGTCTTCCTTTTGCTTTATTTAAAAAACTAGTAAATATGACTGTAGCCCTCTTTGAAGTGAATAAACCTATTCTCAAGGAAAGGAGAAAACTAGAAACAAATCCGGACC
>DQVZ01000096.1 GCA_015661465.1 Aquifex aeolicus | reverse complement strand
CATGACCTTCAGCCACACTGGGGAGCAACGAAAGAAAGGAAGAGAGTTGGTAGAGGTATAGGTTCAGGCCACGGAAAAACTGCGGGAAGGGGACACAAAGGGCAAAAATCCCGTTCCGGTGATAGGAAGATGCCTCCTTATTTTGAAGGCGGACAGACACCTCTCTATATGAGAATTCCCAAGAGAGGATTCAAGAATCCCAATAGAAAGGAATATACTCCGGTAAATGTGGGCGTAATAAACAAACTGTTTGAGGAAGGAATGGAAATAACTCCCTCCGTTCTGGCAAGCAGAGGACTTTGCGATGAGAATGATAGGGTTAAAATCCTCGGGGACGGAGAATTGACAAAGAAATTTGTTATAAAAGCTCACGCTTTTTCAAAATCTGCAAAGGAGAAGATAGAGAAAGCTGGTGGAAAGTGGGAAATCATATCTTAATGGAGGCGTAAATATGTATGCAGTGATAAAGACCGGTGGAAAACAATACAGAGTTGAAAAAGGTATGAAGCTGAAGGTGGAAAAACTTCCCTATGAAGTAGGGCAAACCGTTGAATTTGATGCTTTGATGCTCAGAAAAGATGATGGAACTGTAGAACTCAACAAGGGAAAGGTAATTGCAGAGGTAGTATCTCACGGAAAAGGAAAGAAAATTATAGTTTTCAAGTACAGACCTAAAAAGAATTACAAAAGGTGGAAAGGTCACAGGCAGCCTTACACGGAAATAGAAATAAAGGAGATTGTTGAGTGAAAATAATTCTTTTCTTTTTCCTTCTTAGTGTTGAGAGGAAATTTTAAATAGAAAGAGACACGTTCTAAATACACGAAGTAAAATAATTTCCGATGCCGCTCTTATTTAAGAAAATAAAAGACTTAAGGAATTATTTGAAGAGTAGAAAGTGTGAAGGGAAGGAAGTAGGTTTTGTACCCACAATGGGTTATCTCCATAAAGGTCATAGAGAACTTATAAAGTTAGCCAGAATACAGAATGATATCGTAGTAGTGAGCATTTTTGTAAATCCAACCCAATTTGGAGAAGGAGAAGACTACGATAGATACCCGAGGGATTTAGAGAGAGATTTGGCTATATGTGAAGAAGAAGGTGTAGATGTTGTTTTTGCTCCCGAAGTGGAAGAAATATATCCGAAGGGTTATAGAACTAGAATCTGTGTGGGAGAACTCGGAAATATACTGGAAGGAGCATTTAGACCGGGCCACTTTGAGGGTGTAGCGACAATAGTTGTAAAACTCTTCAACATAGTTCAGCCAAACAGAGCTTATTTCGGAGAAAAGGATTATCAGCAGTTAAAAATAATCCAGCAGATTGTTGAAGATTTAAACATTCCCGTTGAAATAATTCCTGTTCCAATAGTGAGAGAAGAGGATGGACTTGCTTACAGTTCAAGAAACGTTTACCTATCCCCAGAGGAAAGAGAATCGGCTCTTGCAATATACAGGTCTTTTCAACTGGCTGAAAAAATGATAAAGGCAGGTGAAAGAGATGCAAAGAGAATAAAGGAAGCTATTAGAGCTTTTATAGAACGTTATCCTCATGTCAAGGGAATAGACTATGTTGAAATTACCGATGAAAACTTAAAACCAAAGGAAACAGTAGAAAGAGGTGATAGAATTCTGGTTGCGGTAAAAGTCGGAAAGGCAAGGCTAATAGACAATTGGAAGGTGGAACTTTGAAACGTATACTCTTTATGGGAACACCCCAATTCGCAATACCAAGTTTAGAAGAGTTAATTAAAAATTTCAAAGTTATAGGTGTAGTTTCTCAACCAGATAAACCCGCGGGAAGGGGAAAAAATTTAACACCTCCACCTACGAAGGTTTTGGCTCAAAAATATGGAATTTCCGTATATCAGCCCAAGAAAAAGAGTGAATTGACCCCTTTGGTAAAGGATTTAAATCCCGATTGTATAGTAGTAGTAGCCTATGGGAAAATCCTACCCAAAGAAGTTCTGGAGGTACCACCTTACGGAGTTATAAACTTGCATGCGTCTCTGCTTCCCAAATACAGGGGAGCTGCTCCCATTCAGAGGGCTCTTATGGCCGGAGAAAAGGAAACTGGAAATACAGTGATGCTTGTGAATGAAGAAATGGATGCGGGAGACATCCTTTCACAGGAGGTTATAGAAATTGAAGAGGAAGATAACTTTTACTCTCTTTCCGAAAAACTCGCCAAAAGTGGTGCAAAACTTCTTGTAAAAACTTTAAGAGAATGGTTTGAAGGAAAAATTAAACCTATACCTCAAAACCATGAAGAAGCAACTTACGCTCCACCGATTCAAAAGGAAGAGTTCAGGATATGCTGGGATGCTCCTGCAGAAAGTGTAAAGGGGAGAATAAGGGGACTTTATCCCAACGCCTATACATTCTTCAGAGGAAACAGAATCAAGATACTGAAAGCCAAAGTAGCCGATATAGAAGGCTATCCCGGAGAAATTCAGGATACTAAAAAATTTATAGTAGCTTGCGGAGACAAAAGTTTAGAAATCCTCGAGTTAATCTCTCCAAAAGGCAAAAGAATGACAGGAGAAGAATTTATGCGGGGCTATAGACCTCAGTTGTTTGAATTATTGAATATTACAATGACAAGTAGCGATTAAGTAGAGGTAAAAATGGCTACAACTTCTGCACAACTTAAAGCTCTTATCCCAGAAGTTGTGTCTGAGATAGCCCTTTCTGTTGTAGTGGAAAAAACAGCTGTCGTTCAGTTAGGAGTAGCGGTTCACGATTAGGGGAGGGTAGTGTTGCAACCACCAT
>DQVZ01000184.1 GCA_015661465.1 Aquifex aeolicus | reverse complement strand
TCCGTGTCTTTTTTTTATAAGTTCTTTCATGAGTTTTAACTCTGTTAGAGTTTTAAGACCCAAAAAGTCCATTTTAAGAAGTCCCAACTCTTCCAGTTGAACCATGTCGTACTGGGTAGCTACCTCTTGGTCTTTATCGTAGTAAAGGGGTACAAGTTCGTGGAGAGGTCTCGGGGCTATAACTACTCCCGCTGCGTGCAGGGAAGTATGTCTGGTAAGACCTTCGAGCTTCAAAGCTGTCTCCACAAGCTGTTTGATTTCCGGATTTTCTTCACACATTTTTCTGAATTTCTGAACGTTATCCTCTATATCCCTTCTGTGCTTTCCGTATTTTTCAAGGAGTTCTTCTATCGGAGTTATATACATTTCCTCGAGGGTAAGCCAAGTTCCTTGAACATCTCCTTGAGGAATAAGCTTTGCTAATTTGTCCGCGGTAGAATAGGGAAGTCCCATAGCACGGGCTACGTCTCTCAGGGTTTGTTTTGCCTTCATAACGTTGTAGGTAATTATCTGAGCAACGTTTTCCTTTCCGTATTTTTCTTTGACATACTCAATAACTTTTTCTCTTTTATCTTGGCAAAAGTCCACATCTATGTCAGGCATAGATACTCTCTCGGGATTTAGAAATCTTTCGAAAAGAAGGCCATGCTTTATCGGGTCTACATCGGTAATCCCTATTGCATAAGCGACCAAAGACCCTCCTGCACTTCCTCTACCGGGTCCAACAGGGATATCGTTCTTTTTAGCCCAATTTATGAAATCTTGTACAATTAAGAAGTATCCCGCAAATCCCATTTTGTTAATTACTTCCAGTTCGTATTCCAGTCTTTCCCAGTACTCTTTTGTGTCCTTTGCTTGACCCTTTTCTATCCTTTGCCTTAAACCTTTTACCGCCAGCTCTCTCAGATATTCTTCTAAAGTTTTATGGGCAGGAACTTCGTATTTCGGGAGAAGATAGGAAGAGTTTTCGAATATTTCAAAACTATCCGCAACCTTTTCCGCAACCTCTAATGTATTCAGCAGGGCTTTTTCCCAGCCTTCGAATTTACCCTCAAACTTTTTCCACATATAGTTTGCATCCGCAAAATGCAAGTCTTCATTGGAACATTTGAAACTTCCAGATGTTATTTCATGAATGGTTTTCTTCATCTGTAGTGCCATCAAGACAGTATGGGCATATCTATCCTCGGGATTGAGGTAATGGGCGTCTTGGGTAGCTATAAGCTTAACATCGTACCTTTTGGCTATTTCTATTAAGTTTCTATTGGCAACCTCCTGTTCGGGTATGTTGTTTGCTTGCAGCTCTATATAAAGGTCTTCCCCGAATATGTCTTTAAATTTCTTTACCCACTCTTCTGCCTTTTTAAGCTCATTTATAGAAGCATAGTAGGTAGGCACACCCTTAAGGCAAGCTGTAAGGGCTATGAGTCCTTCTCCGTATTTTTCAAGCAGTTCATAATCTATTCTCGGTTTATAGTAAAAACCCTCTTTATAGGCTAAAGTGGAAAGCTTCATTAGGTTTTTAAGCCCTTTATCATTCTTGGCTATCAGTATTAAGTGGTGGTTATACCTGTCCGTTATGTTATCTTCCGAAGCTTTACTTCTTCTGTCAAACCTCGAACCGGTGGTAAAGTAAGCCTCCATACCTATTATGGGTTTTATATTCTCAGCTTTAAGAGCCTTATAAAATTTATATGAACCGAAAAGGTTTCCGTGGTCTGACATCCCGACGGCTTTAAAACC
>DQVZ01000076.1 GCA_015661465.1 Aquifex aeolicus | reverse complement strand
TAAATTCGTCAAAAATTTGACTTAGTTTCTCTATTAACTCTTTTGCTCCATACTTTCCCTATTCTACTTTTTTCTCACCCAGCGTGTTTTTTAATCTAATTAATTTAGAAATTATGGGAATAAAACTCACAGAAGAACAGAAGGAAATCATAAAAGCTTTTAAAGATATGGAAAAGATGAAAATAAATGCTTATGCGGGAACGGGGAAAACCACAACAATTAGAGCTCTGGCAGAAGTTTATCCAAGAAGAAAGTTTTTAGTCCTTACTTTCAACCGTTGGGTTGCAGAGGAGCTTAAAAATAAAATGCCTCCAAATTGCTTAGTTTACACAATACACGGTTTGGCCTATAAGTTTCTACCAGAACAAAGAAAAAAGGATTTGGTGAACAAGAAAGTATTTGTTGATGAACTCATAAAGCTTTTAGAAATTGATAGCTTGACTGCTAACTTTTACAAAGATGTGTTTGAAGCTTTTTGCAACTCCGTTTATTTAACTGTAAATAAGGAAAATATAAGGAAGATAATCTTTTCTAACTCCGAGATTAAGAGGAAATTTTATTTAACCTTCGGTATAAATCAACTTCCTAAACCTGAAAGAAAGTTCAGGATAGAAGAATTTATTGAAAAACTATCCGACGTTGTGGAATACATATTTTTTGCAATAGCTCAGAGGCAACTGCCGATAATTCACGATTTTTATCTTAAAGTTTTTCAACAGAACCTGGAAGAATTTAAGGAGTTTTTTAAAAGGTTTGACGCCATTTTAGTAGACGAAGGACAAGATTTAAACGGGGTTCAGGAATACGTTTTGAGGCATGCACCTATACCTCAAAAGCTCATAGTTGGTGACAGGCATCAATCAATTTACTCCTGGAGAGGAGCTATAAACACACTTGCAAGGTTAAAAGATTGGGAAGAAAAATCTTTAACCGTTTCCTTTAGATTTGAAAACAATACCGTAGTCAGTTATGCAAATAAGTTTTTACATAACTGGAAAGGAGATGAAAACGAGATAAAATCTGAGAAAACGGGAAGAACTAACGGATTGAAAGCTTATATAACCAGGACGAATGCAAAGCTGGTTGAAATTTTAAACAGATTAAATGAGCCTATAACCTTTTCAAGGGATTTAAATGAAATATTCAGGAGTATAAGGGAAGCAGAAAGAATATTGAAATTTTATTATTTCGGTAATGAAAGTTTACTTTACGGGATACCGGGATACATAAAGAATATGGCAATTCAGGCAAGAGAAAAGTCAAGAAGTGTTGAAGAATTTATAGAGCATTTTGCATATAGCGGAGAAATCGAATACTTCCATGCTTTATGGATAGCAGAGAAATACGATATAGGAATGCTTTATGAAAAGGCTAAGAAGCTGTATTCTCCCGATGCAAGAACGGTGCTGACTACGGCACATTCTGCAAAGGGACTTGAATTTGATAGGGTTTATTTTGCAGAAGATTTCCCTGATTTAGTGAAAGAGCTTGTAAGCTGGATAGAAGGTGAAATATGTGAGCTTAAAGATTTCACTGAGGAAAAGGCAAGAGAAGTGATAGAAGGAATAAGAGAAAACAAGGAAGAATACGTAGAAATAATAGACGAAATAAATCTTCAATATGTGGCACTTACAAGAGTTATAAAGAGAGGAGAAGGACCGGGCTATACAAAGATAAAAGCAAATTTTGAAACTAAACTTAGTATAGAAACACTAATGGAAGCAGTAAAGAAAGAGCTGGAAGTAAGGAAAAGATACGAAAAATCATGGATAGAAGTTTCCAAAAAGAACCACGATATAGATTGGGATAAATTGGAAGGAGAGTTTGACTTCTAACCTGAACGTTATCCTACTGGTTCATAAATTCTTGAGTTTTTGAATTACAACTCTTAAATTTTGGTTAGCAGCTGCTAACCTCACTTGAACGAGATAACTAATACGTAAGTATTAGTTATTAATAATC
>DQVZ01000227.1 GCA_015661465.1 Aquifex aeolicus | reverse complement strand
ATTAGTGGTGTAAGAACTATTCCTAGTTCTACCATTTCAATCCCTCAGCTGAGATATTTCATGGGAAGCTTCATAACCTTTAAGTCTAAATATCGAAATTACCAATCCTAAACCCACGGCAACTTCTGCAGCTGCAACGGTTAATACAAAAAATGCAAAAATTTGTCCGTCAACCCTTCCCAGGACTTTATCCGCTGCAACAAGTGCAAGGTTTATACCGTTAAGCATTAATTCCGTGCTTACCAAGATGGTTATTAAATTTTTTCTAACTATAACACCGAGAAATCCTATAAGAAATAAAGCGATGCTTAAGATTATATAAGCTTTCATTATATCCATCACACCCCACCTCCGAGCTTTTTACTCTTCCTTCTTACCAAGAAGGATTGCTCCTATCATGGCAACCAGTAGAATCACGGAAGCTACTTCAAAAGGAAATAAATAGGATGTAAACAGCTCTTTACCTAAATCTTTTACATTGTCCTTTACAAGACCCACCGGTTGGGCAAATTTTCCTTTTATTACCATATAGCTCATTAGGAGGAAAAGTATGAACAAAATAGGAGAAGCTACCATAAGTTCGCTTTTGTAAATTCCTTCAAACCGCTTAATTTTTTCCCAGGGAATTGTAGTTATTACAAGTACATAGAAAACTACTATTGCTACCGCATAAATAATAAGCTGTATACCCGCGAGCAGTTCTGCCCCCAGGGCCAGGAAAATAGCCGCCATAGCCAGAAGTGTAGATAGAAAGAAGAGAATGACGTGAATGGGACTCTTTACGAAGACAGTACCTAAAGCCGAAAGGATTAACCAAGTTCCTAAAACAACGAATATTACCCACTCCACTCTATCTTCCCCCATAGTTTTTCCCTTTCTTCATCTTTAGGCCATATTCTGTCAGGTTCATTTCCTCTTCTTCGCTTAAAGTCTATGGCAAACTTCTCTAAATCCTCCATATGCAGAACTTCATTTCTTCTGGAGTAATTCGCCAGTTCAAATATATCGGTCATAGTAAGACAACCTACAGGACAAGCATCTACACAAAGCCCACAAAATAGACAATTCAGGAGATTCATATCAAATCTCACAACCTTTTTCTTTCCGTTCGGGAGTTGAACCGCTTCTATTCTGAAGAGTGTGGGCATAGGACATGCCGTTTGACACATATAACAAGCAACACACCTACTTTTTGCTTTCTCATAGGACATAAACTTTTCTATGGCTTTGAGGGAATCGGGTTCTGTACCATCCCAAACATAGTGTCCGTGGGCACCTCTAAAACGTTTTGGAGGAGTTAGTTTTTCTTTTGGATATTCCGTAGTAATAGGCTTTCTTAAGAGATTTTTCAGGGTTACGGAAAGACCTTTAAGGAAGTCTATAAAAAATATTGCTTCTAAAATGTTTAGGTAATCCTTCCTATTTAGCCTTTTTACTTTCATATCAACCTCCTCATACAATGTAAACTACGACTGCAGTAATAATAACGTTAAGAATCGCTATCGGCAGCAATATCTTCCACGCTATTTCTGTAATGTCTTTCGCTTGAAATCTCGGTAAAGTCCAGTGTAGCCATATTGTAAAGAATACTAAGGCAAAGGTTTTAGCTACGAACCAGAAGTAAGGTGAAAGCGGGCCTAGGATTTTAGGCCCATCCCATCCTCCGAAGAAAAGAACTACGGCTATTGCAGAGAGGGCTATTACGTTTATATACCACTCGGCGAGGGGAAAAGCTCCGAATTTCATACCACCGTACTCAACGTTATAACCGGTAACCAATTCTGCTTCCGCTTCTTGAATATCGAAGGGAACTCTTCCACTTTCTGCAAGCATACAGTATAGGTAAAGAATAAAAGCTACCGGTTGATAGAAGATAAACCACACTCCCTTTTGAATCTGAGCTTCAACTATACCTACCGTGCTTAATGTCCCGGCAAGTAGGATTACTCCGAGAACAGAGAAACCTAAAACGACTTCATAAGCTATAACAACTGCAGCCTTTCTGAGAGAACCTATGAACGCGTACTTTGAATTAGAAGCCCAGCCGGAAAAAATAGTTCCGTAAACCGACAGTGACCCGAGGGCAAATGCGAGAAGAAGTGCTATATTTACATCTGCAATTATAGGTTCTATATACTTCCCGTTTACCATAAAACTCGGACCCCAAGGAATCACTGCTAGAAGTAGTATAGAAGGTACAAGGGCCATTATTATCGCCATATAGTAGACCGGTTTATCAGCACCTCTGGGAATTACTGTTTCTTTGGTTGCAAGCTTTATAGCGTCTGCTATGGGCTGGAGTAAACCAAAAGGCCCCACGACGGTAGGTCCTAACCTGTTTTGAATATGCCCTGCTAATTTTCTTTCAAACCAGGTAAGATAAGCTCCTACTCCCAACGCTGTGAGGAAAACTATTAATACTTTGATTAAAGTAAAAAGAAGTGAATATAAAAGGCCTTCCATAAAAAGCCCCCCTATCTATCCGTTTCACCTACCACCGGGTCAAGGCTTCCCAGCAGCGCTATAGCGTCTGCTATGGTTCTTCCCTGTATGAGTTTTGGGAATATTGAAAGATTATACAGAGCTCCTGAACGTATCCTGAGCCTGTAGGGATTACTTCCACCTTTTGAGTAGATGAAGAACCCAAGTTCTCCTCTTGGATTTTCACCGCTAAAGTATATCTCTCCCGGAGGAGCATTTTCTCCGTGAACTACAACTCTAAAAGACTTAACCATACTTTCGAGGTCGTGAAATACGTCTTCTTTCGGCGGTATAACTGCTGGATGTTCTTTGTTTATATAAGGTGCATCTTTGGGAAGTTTCTCGAGTTTCTGCACACACTGCTCGATAATTCTTATACTTTGAGCCATTTCTTCCATTCTTACCAAGTATCTGTCGTAAACATCTCCTACTTCTCCTACGGGAATATCGAAATCAACTTCATCATAAGCCGCATAAGGTTGAAGCTTCCTAAGGTCGTAGGGTACTCCTGAGCCTCTCGCAACAGGTCCCGATAAACCGTAGTTGTGGACATCTTCTCTTGTGATTACTCCTACCTCTTTCGTTCTTCTGAGCCATATTCT
>DQVZ01000188.1 GCA_015661465.1 Aquifex aeolicus | reverse complement strand
ATAGGACACCTTAATTTACTCAAAAGAGCTAAGAGCTTGGGAGATTATCTAATAGTAGGAGTATCAACGGATGAGTTTAACGAAATAAAGGGCAAAAAGTCAGTGTTTCCCTATGAACATAGAGCGGAAATAGTAAGATCCATAAAGTATGTAGATTTAGTTATCCCCGAGAAAAGCTGGGAACAAAAGATAGAAGATATCAAAAAGTATAAAGTTGATATTTTTGTCATAGGTGATGATTGGAAAGGAAAGTTCGACTACCTGAAGGAATACTGTGAGGTTATATATCTGCCAAGAACCCGAGGAATTTCTACCACCGAATTGAAGGAAACACTCCTTAGACTATCGACAATACTCGAAGATGACATAATAAAAGTTTTAGACATAGTAGTTAAAGGAAAAAACTATCTTAAACAAATAAAGGAATAGAAGAATATTAATTTTGTTAGGTTTTTCTGCACTCTTAGGTAAAGGGCGAAAAGATGTTCTAAAACTTCAAGTTTTTTCACATTCTTTTAATATTCTGTATAACTTTCTAAGAGCTTTTCCCCTGTGAGATATTAAATCTTTCTCCTCGGGAGATAGCTCTGCCATAGTTCTATCGTAGCCCTCAGGAATAAATATAGGGTCATAGCCGAAACCTTTATCTCCTGTTGGGCTTTCCGTTATTACACCTTTTACTTCCCCCTCTACAAAGAAACCTTTATCTTTATCGTAAAAAACTATCACCGCGACAAACTTTGCTCTTCTGTTTTTTTCATTTTTAAGAACTCTCAAAAGCTTCCTTATATTCGCTTCATCTTTTGATTCCTTTATCTCTTCCTTTCCCCATAAATCAATTTCGTAAAATCTACTCGAGTATATTCCCGGGTAAGGAGATATAGCTTCCACAATAAGCCCGGAGTCGTCGGCAACGGTAGGCATTTTAAATTTTTCATAATAGGCTTTAGCCTTTAAATAGGCGTTTTCGAGAAAAGATGTTCCTGATTCACGGACTTCTATTTTTTCATAGGGAGTAATTACCTCAATACCCAAAGGTTCAAGAATTCTTTTAAATTCCCTAAGCTTTCCTTTATTCGTTGTAGCTACTAAAAGTCTCATGATGTAAAGAGCTTTTTGAGTTTATTCCAAAAACCTTCTTTTTCCTTTAGTTCCTCTTTCACAGGAAGTATTTCGGGATGTTTTTCTTCCATTATGAACACCTCTATATATTCATCGAGCAGTATAAATCTATCACAGACCTTTCTCAAATTGTACGAACTAGTTTTTTTAAATGTAGCGTTCTCCACCCTTTTTCCTAAACTTTGTACCTCCTCAACCGTATGTACAAAATCGCTATCACCACTTACCAGTATTGCAGTATCGTAAGCGTTTCTGTAAGCTAACGAGAGCATATCTGTTGCGAGCATTATGTCTACTTCCTTCTCCAAGTATTCCCCACTGGGAAGTTTCCTCAAGTTAGCAGTTTTTACTTTTATTCCCATAAGAGAAAGTTCATCAAGGAAACGTCTTTGTCTCATTAAGCTATCCCACTCAGGAGTACCTTTCTTTACATCCCTTTCTTGGGGGACAGCGGTATAAAAGTAAGCACGCACAAGGTAACGCCCTTCTCTGAGAAACTCTACGAGCTTTGAATAATCTACCTTTATATTTAGATGCCTTATTCCATGAAACAGATTTGAACCGTCTATAAATATCATCAATCTCTCATTCATAGCCTAAATCTCAAGAACGCAGCTAGATCCATACCAAAGTCAAGAGCTATCACTCCTTTGCCTTCGTATTCCTTCTGAGATATCTCTTTAACTAGCTTTATCTTTATTCCATCTCCTCCCT
>DQVZ01000248.1 GCA_015661465.1 Aquifex aeolicus | reverse complement strand
TGCACAGAAACATCAAGAGCGGTTGTGGGTTCATCGGCAAGAATTAACGGTGGATTGCAAACTATAGCATTTGCTATACAGACTCTTTGTTTAAGACCTCCCGATAACTGGTGAGGGTACATGTAGTATTTTTCTTCCGCCTTGGAAATTCCCGCTTTCTTCATAGCTTTTATAGTCTCTTCATAAGCTTTATTCTTATCTCCATAGTGGGCTATATAAGTTTCCTCTATCTGTATGCCTACGGTAAATAACGGGTCAAGATAAAGCGAAGGTTCTTGGAATACTATTCCTATTTCTTTTCCCCTTATCTTTCTCAGTTCTCTCTCACTTAAAGAAAGAAGATTTTTCCCCTTGAAGTTTATTTCCCCTTCAACCCTTGCATAATTAGGTAGAAGTCCCAAAATAGCGTAAAATATTGAACTTTTTCCCGAACCACTTTCACCCACTATACAAAGAATTTCTCTCTCTTTTAAGGAGAAGTTAATCCCGTGTAGGGTTTTTTTATCCCTGTACCATAATTCTAAGTTTTTTACCTCAAGAAGATTCATCTAACACTTCTTCTATAGCTTTTTTGAGCCTATCGTAAGTGCTAAATAAATCTTCAGAAATTACCTTTGTTTTCCCGAGAACAGGCATGAAATTTGTATCTCCATTCCATCTCGGAACTACATGGAGATGTATATGTTCCTCTAAACCTGCTCCTGCATGCCGTCCGAAGTTATATCCCACATTAAAGCCATGAGCTTTATACTCTTTTTTTAAAGCTTTCAGAGCTACACGAAGAAGTTTATGCATTTCAAGAGCTGTTTCTTCGTCTATTTCTGAGTAATCTCCCGTATGCTTTATGGGAACTATCATCAAATGTCCGCTGTTATAAGGGTATTTATTTAGAATAATAAAAGCCTTTTTACCCTTATAAACCAAAAGTACATCTTTCCATTTTCCAGGAGGCTGCTTTACCGCATTACATAGAAAACATCCTTCTATATTGTCAACATTTTCAACATAGCTTCTTCTCCAGGGAGCCCATAGGATTTTCATCAATAAACATTTTACAGAAATAAACTAAGTTTTAACGAGGGAGGGTAAAATCATGAGAAAACTTTTATCGATTTTATTTATTCTTACTTTTTCATTTGGAGGTGAACACGCTAAATTTGTCCAAACACCATACCAAGCTCCCTTTAAAGTGGTTGTAGAATTTTACTTCGATGAACCAGAAAAGATAAGACCTGCACTTCTTTGGGTATCTAACATAATCTATGTTTTATCAAAGGAACCCTATAACTTTATTCCCGGAGAAGATATAGATATAGTTGTAATAATTCACGGGACCGAAATAGTTACTTTGGTAAAGAAAAATAAGGAAAAGTATAAAGACATATGGGAAAGAATAGAAGGAATGAGCATGTACGGAGTAAAGTTTAAAGTCTGTAAAATGGCAGCAGAGCAGCTTTATGGTTACACCGAAAAAGATTTCCCCGAGTTTGTAGAACTCGTTCCTTCCGCTATAGTTGAATTACTTCATTGGCAGCAGAAGGGATATGCTCTACTTATACCGCAAATAAAAGAAATGAAATGGAGCAGAGAACAAATAAGGTAAGTTTTATTCGTATTCTATGGAATCCTTGTCTAACTCTTCGTACTTTTCACTCATTTCTACAGCTTGTTCGAAGAGCTGTCTTTCTCTTTCTGTAATTTCCACAGGTTTTCTTTCCTTAACGGGTACAACTTCTTCCGCACTTTCCCTCCTTTGTTTACCTTCAAGAACAGCATCTGCTATTTTAGAGGTTAAGAGTTTTACGGACTTTATAGCATCATCGTTTCCGGGTATAGGATAATCTATCAGTGTTGGGTCACAATTGGAATCTGCTACTGCAACTACGGGAATTCCGAGCTTTTTCGCTTCACTTACCGCTATTTTTTCCCTTATGGTGTCAACAATCCAAACAACATCTGGAAGTTTTTTCATATCTCTAATACCGTTGTATAGCTTTCTCAGTTTTTCCATTTTTCTTTTTAGTCTCCTTACTTCTTTTTTGGGAAGTACGTCAAAAATACCTTCCTCTTCCATTCTCTCCAGTGTTTGGAGTTTCATCAGACTCTTTCTAACAGTTTGGAAATTGGTAAGCAGACCTCCTACCCATCTTTCGTTTACATAAAAAGCTCCGCACCTCTCAGCTTCTTCCTTGATTATATCTTTTGCCTGTTTTTTCGTTCCTACGAATAAAATTTCTCCACCTTGTGCTATAACATCTGAAACAAAGTGATAGGCTTCTTCGAGCATCACTATCGTCTTGTTAAGGTCAATTATATGAATTCCATGTCTAACCCCATAGATATACGACGCCATTTTAGGATTCCACCTTGATTTAGAGTGTCCAAAGTGAACACCCGCCTCTAAAAGTTCCTTCATAGAAACTACAGCCATTCTATTCTACCTCCTTGGGTTTTGCCACCCTTCCCCATAAACCCCGCTCTACCGGGGCAACCCAAGAGGGGAAGGTGCGGTTTTAGAATTTTATATTTTATTACTTTTCTCCATTATCTTCATTGCTTTCCTTATTTTCAGCTTCCTTTTTACGCTTTTCTTCAACTATACTTTCATCAAACCTGTAAATTCTACCACAGAAATTACATGTGACTTCGGCCAAATCTTTTTCTTTAAATATCTCTTCTAACTCTTCCGCTGTCAATAAAAAAAGTGAAGCTTTTGCTACCTCTTCGTTGCAGGGACAGTAATACTCTATCTCCTTCAGACCTATCAGCTGGGGTTCCATGTCCCTTAATATCTCAGTAGCCATATCCTCGGGTCTTTTTCCTTTTTCCATCATTTCCGTAATACTTGGAAGCTCAAGGATTCTTTTTTCTAAAAGCTCTTTAACTTTTTCGGAAGTGCCTCCCAGTGTTTGAACGAGAAATCCCCCAGCGTGCCTTATAGTTCCGTCTTTATTTACTTTAACCCCTAAAGCTACAGCCGAAGGAGTTTGCTCCGATTGGTAAAGGTAATACGCTATATCTTGGCCTATCTCTCCCGAGATTAAAGGTACAACACTTGTGTAGGGCTTTCCCATTCCTAAATCTTTTATTACAGTGAGCGTACCATTCTTTCCCACAATCTGAGCAACGTCGAATTTTTTCTTTTCGCCTACCTCTTTTGTGTAAGTATCTACGTTAGGATTCCCTACAAACCCCCTAACTCTTCCCTTCGCTTCTGCTTCAACTACTATGGTACCTATCGGTCCATCCCCTTCTATTTTAAGGAGTAATTTTTGATTACTACCGTGTTTTAGAAGAGAAGTAAGAAGAAGTGCTCCTACTATGGCTCTTCCCATAGCAACCGTAGCAGACGGAGATAGATTGTGAATCCTCCTTGCGGTTTCCACTGTGTTTGTCGCCTTTACTGTATAAACTCTTACAGGCTCCTTTTTAGGAACAGCTACTACCATATAATCCCTTTCTTGAAAGTAGTCCTTTAAATCCTTTTTTACCTGCCTATTAAGTTCCTTGATCAGCATAATTAAAAAAATTAAAATTAATCCAGAGCTCTTTCTACTATACTCTTTACAATTTCCCTTTCAAGGGGCGAACTTATCTTCGGAATAATAGTTTCCAATACTACGCTCTTAGCGTTTCCATATTTCTTTAGTCTTCTTGCACATCTTATCGTATCTCTTATGGAAAACACAAACTCCACAGGTTCTTCAGATTGCTGAGTTTGATAAGCTCTGTAGGCTTTTCTAATTTCATTTGCTATCTTGAGAAGTTCGAATAGTAGACGTACATATCTTTCCCTTTCTGGAGTACTGAGTTTTTCCCCCAACTCGGTTTTCACATCGTTAACCACGTAATACCAGAGGTAGGTAAATTCTTTCTTGCTCAACGTGGACACCTCGTCTACGTAATCTTTCAGTATTAAGGCCTCATCAGGATAGTAGAAACCCTTCTCATCTTCAAATGGCGGATAGTCTACATACATTATGTCTGCTCTAGATTTTATATCCTGGGGAAGTTCAGAAACACCCAGATAGTTTTGAGGGTTCATTCCGCCGACGAGTATCACATCTTCCCTTGCTTTTATCACTTCTCCGTAGGACAATACCAAGTATCTTCTATAGTCAAATAAGGGATTAAAGATTTTTACAAGTGATGCCGGAAGGGTGTTTATTTCGTCCAAATATACAACTGCTCCCGGGGTTTTCAAAGCTTTTACCAAGTCAGAATACACTCTCTTAGTTCCTCTTTTAGGGTCGAACTCGTAAACAAATGTTATATCTTCCTTCTCCATTTTGGAATTGCAAGGGATTATGAAAAGAGGTCTGTTAGTAAGTGCAGAGAAAACTTCCACCAGGAAGTTCTTTCCTACTCCCGCATCTCCTTCCAGTATGAGTATTCCATCTTGGAATTGAAGTTGTTCCTTAACAAGGGAAGTAAACTTTTCCAGATTTTGGACAAACCAGGGAGTTTCTTCGAAGGATACGAACTCAGGAACTCTGTAAGACTCGGTCGAACACAGTCCGTTTAAATGTTTTAAGTACCTGCTTACCCAATCGGGGAAATGTTTAATCTCATTTTGCTCCAAAATATTGTTGTACCTTTTTGGTTCAACTATTACCCCGTCCTCTCTCTCAAAAACCAGTTTTGCGTATACTTTGCCCTCTTGGAGAATTTTATCTTCTACTTTTATACGCCACCTGTATTTTACCGGCTGACCTCTAAACTTTTCTACTTCTTCTCTACCGAATATAACCTTATCCTCAAAAATCTTTATGGAATAAGTTTTTAATCTATCTTCTATAAGCTTTTCCTGGAGGGTTTTAAGGAGTTGCTCGCTAGCGTAGTTGCTAAACTCTTTAGGGAGAGTGGATATGAACTTCCTCGTTTCTTTTACCTCAGAAATACTTTCCAGCTCGGCAAAATTAGACACTTTAGATTTTGAAATAGCGTCTCTCACTTTATTCAGGTAAGCCTTTAGCCTTTCTTCGAAGAATACTTCCACCTCCTTTTTAATTTCTTCAAGTTTTTCTTTCCATTCCTCTGAAACCTCTTCCAGTCTTTCTTTTATCTTTGAGTAATCATTTCCCGAAACGGAACCTTCCTTTAATTTTTTCCTTATCGTATCTATGAAAACCTCTATTTTTCTTCTGTTTAAATCTTCTTTAGCTTTAAGAATAAGCTCCCTTATATCCTTCAAAGGAATATCTATTTCTTCCAACTCTTTAAGCGATTTTATGTACTCCAACTCTTCCTCGGTTTTTGCTCCCTTTATAGTTTTTTTGAACTCCCTGTAAAGGTTTTCCGCATTCCTAATTATCTGTTTTTGTCTTTCTTTAGGGTAAATAAAGTCTATCAGATTGGTTTCAAATTTTTCAAGATAATAGTATCTTTTGCTTTCGATATCTTCATAACGTGATGTGTATATACTTCCGTCAGATGCTACTCTAACAACACTGTATCCGTATCCTTCAAGGAAGTCTAAAAACTGTCTTTGCTTTAAATCGTAAATTCCTAACCTATTTTTCTCCTCATCCGCCGTAAATAAGTACCTTCCATCAGGTGAAATATCTATTAGGGAAACCCTATGCAATAGCTCAAGTTCATCTTCAATTCTATCCAGAGTAGAGTCGTAAACGGCTATTTTTTGTTTCTCGTTATCCGCTATATAAACTTTATCTTCGTAAAGGGTTACCGCTTTATTACCTGCATAAGGAATTTTCTTCAGTAGATTTCCTCCTATTGAAAAAACCGCACACGCCGAGCTACCACTCAGAAAGAGCTTTCCGTTGGGCAGTATTTTTATAGTACGCAGGTCTCCGATTTCACTATCCCTATAAATGAATGTACTTTTGAAATCTACAGTTGTTTGAGTTAAATCTCCCACAAGGTCTATTACGTAAACTTTTTCCCCTACAACCCCGAAAGCTAAAGTGCCTTTCCTTATATCCAATCCACCGGTCGGTCTTAATCCCTCCTGAGAAATTCTTACGCTCTTCCAAGTTTTCGGGTCTTTAGGATTTTCTAAATAGTAAATTACCAAATAAGGTGCGGCAACTATCCCGAGATACTTTCCTCTGAAAACTATATCTGTAATGGATTGAGCGGGAGGTTTTGAAGGAAGTCTGTGTAAATTTCCCGACCAGTCGTAGAGTTGAAAGACACCATGTCTTCTACCTACGAGTATCCAATAAGCATCTTCCGAAACGTCAAAGGTTTCTATCCAGTACTCCTCTATCTTTGCGTCGGAATCCCTTTTTAAAGGAAAACACCTGAGTTTTAAATCTCCTATGGAAAACTCTATATTTTTTTTATTCTCTTTTTCACTTTTTTTCAGAAGCTTATCCAGAATACCCATTAGATAAACATATTAAATTTTTATCAAATAACTATAAGTTGATATAAGTCATAGGGACTTCTTTTCTTTTATCATTTTAGCTATCATCTCATAGTTATCGTTTAATCTTCTGTCTATTTTTTCAACAACAAGCTCAATGTTTTTGGGGATAGATATCCAGAGTTTTCCTCTCTTTTCAGGAGCAAAGAGTTTCACACATTTTTTGAGAAACTTATAATAATGCTTAGGTAGCCTGTATACCGCGTGTTGAACTATATCAGGAGTTTGCCAGGAACATACCTTATACCCTTCTTCAAGTTTTTGAAATAAACCTTTTGTTCCGTGAAGGGCACGATTGAGAGCCATCAAAAATGTAGGAACACCCTTTAGAAAGGCATCGGTAAGCTCTTTATTTTCGTGAACCGTAGCATCGTACATAATTACTTTCTTTTCTTCGAGAATAGCTTTTATAAGGTCAACGGGAACTGCAAATTCGGGAAAGTACAAGGGTGTACCAGCTGCAGTGTAAGATGAAGGAAAGTAGACTATATAATTGTAATTTGGATAAACAATTAAGCCGTTTGTCATATTCGCTACGTGAATGACGTCTTTTTCCTTCATAGGAAAATAATTTTAGATAAAAAAAGCCATAGATTATTTACCTATGGACAAAATTATTATAAGGGGAGCTCGGCAACACAACCTGAAAAATATAGACGTTGAAATACCGAAGAACAAACTTGTGGTAATAACAGGACCGTCAGGGTCGGGAAAATCCTCTTTAGCGTTTGATACTATTTATGCGGAGGGTCAAAGAAGGTACGTGGAGAGTCTTTCTTCCTATGCAAGACAGTTTTTAGGGGTTATGGAAAAGCCCGATGTTGAAAGTATAGAAGGTCTTTCTCCGGCCATAGCGATAGACCAGAAAACCACCTCTAAAAATCCCCGTTCAACGGTTGGAACTGTTACAGAAATTTACGATTATCTGAGGGTGTTGTGGGCAAATATAGGGAAGCCCCATTGTCCGACATGCAAAAACCTACTCTCCGGGCTTTCTGCCCATGAGATTTTAGAAGGGGTTTTAAGCAAATATAGAGATAAAAGGGTTATGGTTCTTTCCCCTATAGTAAGAGGAAAGAAAGGAGAATTTAGAGAACTTATAAAACAAATTGAGAAATGGGGGTACTCCAGAGTAAAAGTTGATGGGCGATTAATGAGGGTTATAGAAATACCTCCTCTTGAGAAGAATAAGAAACATACAATAGAGCTTGTTATTGACAGATTGTTTGTCAGCGAAGAAGAACGGGCACGGCTCTTGGAGGCTATAGAAAAGGCTCTTGAATTTTCCAGCGGACTTGTGAAGGTTGAGGATGTAGAAACCGGCACGGAGGAATTATTTAGCGAAAAGCTGGTATGTCCAGACCACAACTTTACAATTCCCGAAATTTCTCCCAGGTTATTCTCCTTCAATTCTCCCTATGGAGCATGTCCAGCTTGTAAAGGATTAGGAGTGAAATGGGAAATAGACCACGCCCTCTTAATTGACCCTGAAAAGCCTGCGATAAAAGC